>JBPCQG010000165.1:0-15615 GCA_050998315.1 Chitinophagaceae bacterium | reverse complement strand
GTGTACCACATTATGTTCCTGAAAATATCTTTTTTTATAAGGAAGGCTCTGCCTTTTGTAACTTCTAAAACTTCGGCATCATCAGGGAAATATTGCAATGCATCAAGGTAAGTGTCCAACTCATAATTTAAACAACACTTTAATCTTCCGCATTGCCCGCTAAGCTTTGTTTGATTTATGCTTAAATTTTGGTAACGGGCTGCCTGTGTGTTCACACTTTTAAAATCAGTTAGCCACGTAGCGCAACACAATTCCCGTCCGCAACTGCCTATTCCGCCAACTTTGCCGGCTTCCTGCCTTGCGCCTATCTGTTTCATCTCCACCCTAACTTTAAATTCAGAAGCATAAATTTTTATCAGTTCCCTAAAATCCACCCTGTCATCAGCAATATAAAAAAAAGTTGCTTTTCTGCCATCAGCCTGAATTTCAACTTCAGCCATTTTCAGGTCAACCTTTAATTGTCTTGCCATAGCCCGGCTTCTTATCAATACATCTTTTTCACGGGTTTTGGTTTCCTTCCATTTGTTTATGTCGTTATCGGTTGCTCTTCTTAAAACTTTTTTAATATCGGGATTATCTTCTTTAACGCCCTTCTTCTTTAACTGCAGGCGAACTAATTCGCCGGTTAAACTAATGGTGCCTACGTCAAAACCACTGATGCCTTCAACAGCTACAATTTCGCCTTTATCAAAAAGATGTAAGGAAGAGTTGCGGTAAAAATCTTTGCGGCTGCCCTGGTTAAAAGAAATTTCCATTATGCGGCAACTGCTTTCAGGATCGCTGAAGGGAAGGTTTGCGAGCCAGTCATGCACATTCATCCTGTTGCATCCTCCTGTGCTGCAGCCACCATTACTTTTACATCCGCCCGGTTTCCCTCCTGTTGATGTGCTACAACTTGTGCAACTCATATAGCTCTTAATTTATCTCGTATAGTCGTCGGTGGGGACACCGACAATTCCGAAATTATTCGGGGTGGTTTGTGTCCCCACAAACCACTATAGCATTTGAACTTTTTAATTAATATAGAAAAGGATTATGTAGCCGGCAGATGAATAGCTATTAAGCTTCAGTGGCGTCGCACTCTTGTACAGTGATAACTAAACTCGTCATTGCGAGGAAGAATGACGAAGCAATCTTATATTACAATAACTATTTTTAAAAAATCGCAATTGCACTTTATTATTTACTGGTTATTACAAGATTGCTTCGTCGTCCTTCCTCCTCCTCGCAATGATGTTACTTTGTTTTGCTGCGTATTGGTATGCGGTATAAGTGAGTGACACAACGATGATGACTGATGCTTAAAAAGCTTGTTCAAAAAAAATTTTCGTAAAACGCCGACCTCAAATTTCCGTTCCTCAATTAACCAAAATTAGCGAATTATCCTTAATAATATGATACAGGCGGATGCAGAGGGCATGGAACAACATTTTTGCATGGGCGTTGCGCTCAATATAATACGTGGCTTTATCCAATTCGGTTATTATTGCCTGTTGGGCGGAAAGACTACAAAGTATATTTAAGCGGAGGGCAAAATCTCTTTCCTTTTCGGGCATGTTGCTGAAAGGAGTTTTGAGAGTCGTGCTTTCTTCAATCATTCTAATCCTTACTGCCTGCTCAAGTAAGTGAATAAAATACCGTAGAAATTGTTTTTGCTTTTCCCTGCCTAGCCTGGCTATTTCATCAATCCATTTTATTTGGGCGGCGGTATTATTTTTGGCGATAGCATTCAGCCATTCTCTCAACAAACTTTGCCAGTCTTCTTCGGCATGTTGCAGCATTTGAAGACTTTCACGATAATTTCCTGCACAAACTCCTGCTATTTGTCTTGCTTTGGTATTTTCAACGTTGCCTCGTGTAATTAATGCATCTTCAATTTCATCATCAGTAAGAGCAGGAATTTTTATCAATTGTGTTCTTGATAAAATAGTAGGCAGAATTGCGCTTTCATCTTCCGCAACAAAAATGAATAAGGTATCCGGCGGCGGTTCTTCAATTAATTTTAAAAGCTTGTTGCCTTCTCTGCCCAAAAACTCGGGCATCCACATGATGAGAATTTTGTATTGGCTCTCAAATCCTTTTAAGCTTAGCTTATGGTTTATATCTTCTACTTCTGCAGCAGTTATATTTCCCTGTTTATTATCCGCTCCGATAAACTGAAGCCAGTCGTAAATATTTCCATAGGCATAGCTGCAAACAAATTCTCTCCATTCCCTGATGTAATCTGTGCTTTTTGGTTTATCTCCGGGCTTTCTTGTAATTACAGGATAAGAAAAATGTATATCAGGATGAATTAATTTATCTGCTTTGATGCAGGCGGGGCAGTTGCCGCAGGAATCTTCCTCACCCTTGCCCTCTCCACGGAGTGGAGAGGGAGAAGAAGGAGCTTCTCCAAACAGGTCAACTGTTTTTTGAGCAACTTCTTTGGCGGAAGTGCAGACAATATATTGAGCAAATGCAATGGCAAGTGATAAGGCTCCACTGCCTTCTTTACCTAAAAATAAAAGAGCATGGCTCAAACGGTTTTGCCGAACCATCTGAACCAGTTGTTCTTTTACCGCCTGCTGACCAATTATATCTTTGAATTGCATTGGTGCAAATATAATCAAGCAAAAAGCTAATACCCTTACGCAAAGATGCAAAGAAAGAAAGGCGCAAAGGATTGTTCTCCTTTGCGCCTTTTGGCTTTTTACGTTTGCGCCTTTGCGTGAAATATGTCTTAATTCAAATACTTTGTAATATCCTGACTCATAGGTTTAACCTTACTATCAAACTTTGCGATAAGAACGCCATTCTCATCTAATAGAAACTTTGTAAAGTTCCATTTTATCTCTGCATCCAATACTCCGTTTTCATCTTTATGCGTAAGCCATTTAAAAAGTGGAGCTATGTCATCTCCTTTAACTGAAACTTTTGAAGCCATAGGGAAAGTAACGCCATAATTCTTTTTACAGAATTCTTTTATTTCCAGGATGCTGCCGGGTTCTTGTCCGCCAAAATTATTAGCGGGAAAGCCAACTACAACTATTTTATTGCTGTATTGAGTATATAATTTTTGTAATTCTTCATATTGAGGTGTATAGCCACATTTGGAAGCTGTATTTACAATCAAGATTTTCTTCCCTTTAAATTTTTTAAAATTGATTGTGCCACCATCCATACTTTCAACTTTAAACTTATAGATAGTACTTGCTTTTTTCTCAGGAGAGAAGAAAGATGTCAGAATTATAATAGTTGCTATCAAGAGTATCTTTTGCATAAAAGTTATTTAGTTAGTAAAGTTACGAGAAAATAGAGCTTTAGGGCTTGATGTTTATTTAGAGGCAAAGGCCAGCGTAGCGATACTGAGTTGTATTCCTTCAACCTTTAATATTTCTGCGCCGCAGGCTTCCAAAGTTGCACCTGTAGTAACAACATCATCAACCAACAAAATATGCTTGTCTTTAATTTCCTGCGCATTATTTATTTCGAAGCTGCCCTCAACATTTCCCCAGCGTTCGGTTCTGTGTTTTTTAGTTTGTGTTTCGGTAAAACGTTTTCTTACTACATTATTTGTTATAACGGGTACTTCCATTAGTTCGCTTATACCATTGCATAAAATTGTTGCCTGGTTAAATCCTCTTTTAAACTCTTTGTCTGCAAATAAGGGTAAAGGAACAAGCGCATCAATTTTAGTGAACCGATTGTTTTGTACCAGACTGCTGCCAATCATAGCACCAAGATATAAGCCAACATCTTTATTGCCTTTGTATTTAAATTCATGAATGAGCGTTTGTATCAATGTTCCTTTTGCAAAATAAAACTCACTCATGGCAGCTGTTAGAGTCAGTCTTCCCCAAAATATTTTTTCTACAGGATTATTAGCGTGCATTTCAAAATTTGTATGAGGCAATTCATTTACACAATGAAGGCATAGAAGGTTATCCTCTTCCACCAAGTCGCTTCCACAGCCTGTACAGACATGCGGATAGAAAAGATGAACTAATGGAGATAATATGCTTGATTTGAAATTCATTTTTTTTCCCTCACCTCAACCCCCTCCTCACGGAGAGAGATAACAAAAATTAAAATAAATATTGATACAATTCTTCTACTTTTCCTAATGCTACAACTTCGATATTAAATTTTTGTTTACCTAACCCTTTTGTGTTGTACTTGCTTACGATGATCTTTTCAAAACCAAGTTTCTCTGCTTCTGCAATTCTTTGTTCTACCCTGTTTACTGCTCTAATTTCTCCGCTTAGTCCAACTTCTCCTGCAAAGCAAATGTGTAAAGGCAGTGATACATCTTCATAAGAGGAAAGTAATGCACTTAGCACAGCAAGATCTATCGAAGGATCTTCAACCTTTAATCCCCCGGCAATATTTATAAAAACATCTTTTACTCCAAAATGAAATCCTCCTCTTTTTTCAAGGTCAGCTAATAAAAGTTGTAATCTTCTCAAATCGAAACCGGTATTAGTTCGCTGGGGCGTACCATAAACACTTTGGGTAACCAGCGCCTGCACTTCAATCAATAATGGACGAATCCCTTCAATCGTTGCGGCAATAGCAACTCCGCTTAACTGATCTTCTTTTTGTGTGATAAGAATTTCAGATGGATTGCTAACTTCTCTCATACCATCACCTGTCATTTCGTAAATTCCTAATTCTGCGGTTGAGCCAAACCTGTTTTTAAGGGTTCGTAAAATTCGGTAAGCATAATTCCTGTCGCCTTCAAACTGAAGAACAGTATCAACCATATGCTCTAAAAGTTTAGGTCCGGCGATGCTGCCATCTTTAGTTATATGTCCTATCAAAAAAACAGGGGTATGTGTTTCCTTAGCAAACTTTTGAAATTCTGCAGCACATTCCTTTATCTGTGATACGCTTCCAGGAGAAGATTCAACATACTGCGATTGCATCGTTTGGATAGAATCTATAATAACCAGTTGAGGCTTTAATTTTTTTATTTCCTGGAAGATGGTTGAAGTATTTGTTTCGGTGAGCAGGTAAAAATTTTCATTTTGAACTTTTAACCTGTCTGCCCGCATTTTAATTTGCTGCTCACTTTCTTCGCCGCTTATATATAATGTAATAATATTACTGAGGTGTAATGCATCCTGCAAAAACAAAGTTGATTTACCAATACCTGGCTCGCCGGCAATAAGCACAATGCTTCCGGCAACTATTCCGCCGCCGAGAACACGGTTAAGCTCCGCATCTTTTGTAATAATTCTTTTTTCTTCTCCGCTGGTTATCTCACTTAAAGAAACTGTTTTTAATCTTTTATCACTTCCCGCAAAATCTTTCCAGTCATTCTCTTTTTTATCGGCACCTTTTTGAATTACCTCTTCCACAAAAACATTCCATTGATTACAGGATGGACATTTGCCTAGCCACTTCGCACTTTCATATCCGCAGTTCTGGCAAAAAAATGCTGTCTTTGTTTTACTCATCTATTATTTATAAAGATGAAATTAATCATTGGTTGTGTAAAAGAGATTAAAGAGAAAGGTGGGTATAAAAGTTTGTAAAAAGTAAAAGAGTCAGTATTGCTACTGACCCTTTATACTTACTAACCCATTAAATTCTATAGCTAAATTACAAATTGCCACCACATAAACAAATTAATTTTTTTGGTTGTGAATAAAATTAGCAGGGCTTAAAAAAAATTTTGACATCATAAGATCGCTTTATATTCTATGTATCAATCACTTATGTTTAATTGACAGAATATTTGTGTATAGCATCTGAATTTATTTCTCCTAAACTTGGTTTATAAAATAAACTACTTTACATTTGTAACAAATTTATAGCAATGAACAAAATTTTCTGCCTAATATTCATAATCAGTTTTTCTGCTAACGCACAAACAAATGTTTCAGGAAAAATTCTTGATAATAAAAATAAGCCCCTTCCAGGAATTAGTTTAACCTTAAAAAATACTTATGACGGAACAACTACTGATTCATCAGGTAATTATTCATTCATAACGGGAGAGAAAGGTGAACAAACCTTAGAAACTTCAGCCACAGGTTACAGACCTTTCGAACAGAAAATTAGTTTATCAGGAACTTCTGTAATAATGAATATTTCTTTAAAAGAACTTGTAACAGAATTAAAAGCTGTGGTAATAAGTGCAGGTGCTTTTGAAGCAAGTGATCAAAAGAGAACTACAGTTTTAAATCCTATTGACATTGTTACTACTGCCAGTGCTAATGCAGATATAACGGCTGCTATAAAAACTTTACCGGGAACACAACAGGTTGGTGAGGTAGAAGGGCTATTTGTTAGAGGCGGAACAGCAAACGAAAGCAAAACATTTATTGATGGTACTTTGGTAAATAATTTTTATTACAGCAGCCAACCTGGCTTGGCTCAACGTGGAAGATTTAATCCTTTCATTTTTAAAGGAACTATTTTTAGTGCCGGGGGCTATTCAGCGTTGTACGGACAGGCATTGTCATCAGCCTTGATTTTAGAATCTATAGATCTTCCAACGCAGAGCTCTGCAGATCTTGCTATTTCTTACTTAGCAGTTGGCGGAGGTTTGCAACAATTAGCAAAAAATAAAAAATCTTCATGGGGAATTTCATATGATTATACTGATTTGAGACTCGCTTTTAAACTGATAAAGCAAAAGCCTGATTATTTTAATGTTCCTGTATTACATAATGTAGATGCTAACTTCAGAATTAAAACCTCTAAAACAGGAATGCTAAAATATTATGGCACCTTGGGAACTACTAAAGTCGGCTTCAGATATCCAGATATAGATTCTATTGGAATGAAAGATGCCTTTAAGCTGCATAACATAAATATGTATCATAATTTATCGTGGAGAGAAAAAATAGGGAATAGTTTAAAAATGACAACCGGCTTTTCTTATAGCACTAATAAGGATGAAATAAACAATGAATTTCAAAATGAGAATAATCAGAAACAATCATTCACCAATCCTGTTCTATTCGCCTATAAGAATTTTGATGTAGTTACACATGGTAATTATGTTAATGCAAAAGTGGTTATAGAGAAAAAGCTAAAAAGCTTAAGTGCTTTAAGATTTGGAAGTGAATATAATTACAGCAACGATAAAACAGATGTTACTTTATACAATGGGCGAAGTTCTGAAGCTGTAAAAGAGCATCTATTATCCGGGTTTGCTGAAGCTGACATTTATATTACGAATGATATTGCTGCCAAGATTGGCACCCGGGCCGAGCATTCAAGCTTGCTCGATAAATGGAATATTGCTCCCCGATTATCATTAGCTTATAAATTTGCTGATAACAGCCAGGCATCTTTTGCTTATGGAATTTTTTACCAGGATCCGGAAAAAAGACATTTGCCATCTTCCGCAGGCCTTGATTTTGCAAAAGCCACTCATTATATAATGCAATATCAAAAGCTTAGTAATAGCCGGACTTTCCGTGCAGAGCTATTTTATAAAAAATACAAGGATCTTTTTAAAACAGCTAATAATACAGGTAAGGAAACTGCAATAAGCAATAAAGGCTATGGTGATGCAAAAGGATTTGAATTGTTCTGGAGAGATAAAAAGACAATTAAAAATGTTGATTACTGGATATCTTATTCTTACCTGGACACCAAAAGAGATTTTCAAAATTATCCATCCCTGATAGAGCCGTCGTTTGCTGCAAAGCATACTGCATCACTGGTTGTTAAAAAGTTTGTAACAAAAATTAAAACTCAATTTAATGCATCATATACATATGCCACCGGCAGACCATATTATAATATCAGGTATGATAACAGAATAGGTGTTAATAAAATTTTTGATGCAGGAAGAACTAAAGATTTCAATAGCTTAAGCTTTAGCGCAAACTACCTGCCTAATATTGGTCAGGCAAAAGCAAAAAGATTTTCTGTAGTTGTTTTTTCAGTTAATAATGTACTTGGCAATAATAATATTTTCAGTTACAATTATTCTTATAACGGGCTAAACAAACAGTCTGTAACTCCACCATCAAAAAGATTTTACTACCTGGGGTGGTTCATAAGTTTTGGAATTGATCGTACAGGGGATAAAATAAATTTAACCTTATAATTAAATCTAAAAAATAAATTCTAAACAAAAATTTTCACCAAAAATTAAAAATTAAAAACATGAAAAAGACAATTTTATCAGTATTTATTACCTGCTTTTGCATTGCCACTTTTGCTCAAAGCGATAAATATGCCCCGGCTATGAAGAAAAATATCAACATGCTGGATTCAGCCATGCAAAAAGGAAATGCCAAAGAACTGGCAAATAATTTTGAAAGAATTGGGGATGCCGAAAAAACCCAGTGGCTTCCTTATTACTATGCTGCTTATTGTAATATAATAAGCACTTATACTGAAAAGGATAAAACCAAAGCAGACCCCGCAGCAGATAAAGCAGAGGAATTAATTATAAAAGCAGAGGGGATTGCAGGTAAAGAGAATTCAGAAATTGCAGTTATTAGAAGTATGATAGCATCAACACACATGATGGTGGATCCACAATCACGCTACATGACTTACGGTGAAGCGTCGGGCAGTAATATTGAAAAAGCAAAAGCGCTGGATCCTGCAAATCCACGACCTGTTTACCTTGAAGCTCAGGCAAAGTTTTATACACCTGAAGCTTTTGGAGGAGGCAAAACAGTAGCAAAACCATTATTTGAAAAGGCACTTGCTATGTTTGACACATTTAAACCCGCAACTGAGCTGCATCCCGCCTGGGGAAAATCTGCAACTGAGTATTTTTTAGCCATGGCAAATAAATAATTTCATACATATGAATGAAAATGAAAAACAAATGACGGAGGCAGAAAGTCTTTCCATCATTTCAGGAATGATAAACCGGGCAAAAAACCGCTTTAGTGAAACAGGGACATTGTATTTGCTTTGGGGATGGGTGATTCTTGTTTGCTGTTTAGCACAGTTTATCTCGCTCAAATATTTTAATTATCAAAAGGGTTATCAGGTTTGGTTTTTAACATGGCTCGCAGTCATTTATCAGTTCATATACCTGGCCAAAAGAAAAAAACGTGAAAAGGTAAAGACCTATACTGATGAAATAATTGGTTTTGTATGGCTCACTTTTATGGTATGTGGTTTTATAATGGTATTCATCCTAAATAAGCAAAAAGAATACGAAAGCATAAATCCGTTAATCCTGGTGTTATATGGCATGCCTACTTTTTTGTCAGGGATAATCTTAAAATTTAAACCACTTCTGATAGGCGGAATAATTTGCTGGCTGCTTGCATTTTTTTCTCCTTTTATTAACTATGAATACCAATTATTATTATTAGCATGTGCCGTTATTGCGGCCTGGATCATTCCTGGTTATTTATTAAGAGCAAAATTTAAAAAAGAAAGTATATGAATGATGAAAAGGAATTAACTGAGCAGGAAAGCCTGCGGCTTATAACTCAAATGATTAACCAGGCAAAAGATTTTTATTATGAAAGCGGACTGAATGCTTTAATGTGGGGGTTTACAAATCTTATTTGTTTTACACTTGCCTACTTTGATGCTGTTATGAAAAATTTTAATCTGCCCTTCAGTCCATTTTTCCTGATGGCAATAACTTTTGTGGTGCAGCTTTATTATGATAGAAAGGAAGCGTTACAACGAAAAGCAATGGCTGCAACTTATCTTGATGATGTACATAAATATATTTGGATGAGTTTTGGGTTTGCAATATTAATATTTACTATCGTAGCCGGTATAGCTAATGTTGGTTATAATACACTTCCCGTCTTATTGTTATTGTTTGGAATGCCTACCCTTATTTCAGGATGCATCAGTAAGTGTTCGTCAATGATTATTGGCGCTATAATTTGCTGGGTATTTTCCATAATAGCTTTTTTACATCAGGGTTATTATGCTTATTTGCTATGTGCAGCCGGTGCAACAGCCGCATGGATAATTCCGGGTTTTATATTGCGCTCAAAATTTAATGAACAACTAAAGATAGCGGAACAAAAAGAGCAGCATGGAGTTTAAAGAACTTGACCCTTTATTACATGCGCCGCTGCGCCTTGCTGTGGTTAGTTTACTGCTGAGTGTAAAAGAAGCTGAGTTTACTTTTATTAAAGAGAAAACAAATTCCACTGCAGGTAATGTAAGTGTACAAATAAGTAAACTTAAAGAGGCGGGTTATATTGAAGTAACCAAACAGTTTAAAGATAATTATCCGCTTACCATTTGTAAAATAACGCCTAAAGGAATTGATGCTTTTGAAAAGTATGTAAAAGCTTTACAAAGCTATATGCATCCGGGTGAGTAGTGATTGGTGAATTGTGAGTGATGTGTGAACTCACGACTGACAATTGACAACTTATTTTCTTATCCTTCTTCTACTATCTTCTCATCTACAGCATTGGCAACTATAGATGCACTTACTTTTTTCAGAGGATTTCTTCTATTGTCTTCATAAGTCTTCCTGCTATTGATAATATCTATGCAAGTGTATACCGCAGCCCTAAAAGAACCTTCATCAGCCTGGTTTTTTCCGGCAATATCAAATGCAGTTCCATGATCAGGGCTTGTTCTTACACCGGCAATCCCGGCAGTATAATTAACGCCTTCACCGATTGCTAATGATTTAAATGGGATCAATCCCTGGTCGTGGTACATCGCTAATACCGCATCAAATTTTTCATATTGTGCCCTGGCAAAAAATGCATCAGCACTAAAAGGTCCCATTACAAGCATATTACGTTGCTTTGCATCTTTAACTGCAGGCTTAATAATTTCTTCTTCTTCTTTCCCAATTAAACCCTCATCGCCGGCATGTGGATTTAATCCCAATACAGCGATTTTTGGTTTATCAATTCCAAAATCCTGTTGCAGACTTGCGTGCAGTATATGTAGCTTACTGGTAATATTTTCTCTTGTTATATATTGGGCTATATCTTTTACCGGCACATGTTCAGTGACTAATCCCACTTTTAAATTTTCAGCAGTTAGCAACATCAAAACATCTTTTACGCCGAAAAAATTTTTCAAAAACGGGGTATGACCTGTATGATTAAATTCATCGTTTTGGATATTTTTTTTATGAATAGGTGCTGTAATCAATCCATGAATTTTATTTTCTTGTAAGGCTTTTGCAGCAGTCAATAAACTTTTTATAGAATACTTTCCGCCGGCTTCACTTATTACACCCGGGGTAACTGAAACTTCTTCCTCCCAGCAGTTATATACGTTTACCTGCTTATGATTAACTCTGGAAAGCTCTTTAATGTTTGTGAAGTTGAACACTATATCCGGAACACTTTTCCTATAAAAATTTATTAACTTATTGCTGGCAAACACAACCGGCGTGCATATTTCCAATATCCTCACATCAGATAATGTTTTAATAATAAGTTCAGTGCCTATGCCATTTATATCACCACACGTAAAACCAATTATCGGTTTATGGTCTGAAATACCTGTATTCATTTTATAAAATATTTGCTGTTGCAAGGTAAATAATTATAACTGCTTTTTTTTACATCAGTCTATATTGTAGATCATTTGTTGAAGTAATGTAATTTGCACGGAGCATGTACACATTAAAGAAATCTCTAGGTCAGCATTTTTTAAAAGATGAAAATATCATAAAAAAAATTGTAGATATATTACAAGCGAATACATTTAAAAACCTTTTAGAGGTTGGACCAGGAGGTGGGGCATTAACGAAATACCTGTTACAAATACCGGGCATAAATTTTAGAGCAGTAGAATTAGATGCGGAAAAAGTTGATTTCCTGATTGAAAAATATCCCGCATTAAAAGATAAAATTATTCATAAGAGCTTTTTGCAGATTGACAGACCTTTTGATGATCCTTTTACTGTTATCGGCAATTTTCCCTATAATATTTCTACACAAATCCTTTTTAAAATTTTAGAATGGAAAGAATATGTGCCATGTGTCATCGGAATGTTTCAAAAAGAAGTTGCACAGAGGGCGGCATCTAAAGAGGGCAGTAAAATTTATGGGGTGCTAAGTGTTTTGATACAATATCATTATGATGTGGAGTATTTATTTGATGTAGGTAATGAATGTTTTACTCCGCAGCCAAAAGTAAAAAGCGGTGTTATCAGGTTAACATCAGTAAAAGATAAAATTCCGGTTAAAAGTGAAAGAGCTTTTTGGGTGTTGGTAAAAACAGCTTTTAATCAGCGTCGCAAAACAATGCGCAACGCAGTCAAAAGTTTATTTACTCAGGAAATATTGCAGGATGAATTATTTACGAGGCGGGCTGAAACATTGAGTGTAAAAGAATTTGCAGACTTAACGTTTAAAATGAACGGCGGCGGATGAATAAATAGGCAAGCTGCATATTTAGCATCCTTTATTCGTAGTTTTGGGCAATAGATTTTCAATTTATTTATGGCATTTACTCCGGTTAATAATGTTAGAATAGTTACTGCGGCTGCTCTGTTTGATGGGCATGATGCCGCGATTAATATTATGCGCAGGATAATGCAAAGTAAGGGCGCAGAAATTATTCATCTTGGGCCTAACAGGAGTGTCGCAGAAATTGTTGAATGCGCTATTGAAGAAGATGTGCAGGGAATTGCGATTACGAGTTACCAGGGGGGACATGTAGAATTTTTTAAATACATGAAAGACCTGCTGAACGAAAATGGTTGCGGACATATAAAAATATTCGGCGGTGGTGGCGGAACAATACTGCCATCAGAAATTGAAGAGCTTCATAAATATGGAATCACAAGAATTTATTCTCCGGATGATGGAAGGCACATGGGATTGGAAGGAATGATTGAAGATGTGGTAGCTCAATGCAAAGCCCCCTCTAAATCTCCCCCCTTGGGGGAGACTTTGAAAATCTCTTCAAATGGGAATGGTTCTTATGCATTGGGTGAGTGGGGAGATATAAAAAAAATAGCAAAGGCAATTACATTAGCAGAGAATGGAGAGCCTTATAAGCATTTACTAAATGGAAGTCCCCATGAGTATTATGCTACCGCTGATCCTTTTTATTATAAGTCATTAAAAGAGTTTGCTTTTCAAATGAGAGGCAATCAAACCGAGGGAGAAGGAGTATTATGGAGCAGGTTAAGAAATAAACAATTGAATGGAATAAAATTCAGAAGGCAACATATAATTGATCAATTTATTGCTGACTTTATTTCTTTAGATAAACATTTGATTATTGAAGTAGATGGATTGATTCATCAGATGCCAGATGTAAAATTAAATGATGAGCAACGTACTGAAAGATTAAACGAACTTGGATTTAGTGTATTACGAATAAATAATGAATCCATTCTCCACGACATTGATAATACACTAACAAAAATAAGGGAAGCTGCGAAAGCCTCCCTTGTGGGCGGAGGTTTGGAGGGGGCTGTTGCGCAAGTCTCCCCTTTGGGGGGAGATTTAGAGGGGGCAGGAGTGGCTGTAGTTCTCGGCATTACAGGCACCGGTGGCGCTGGCAAGAGTAGTTTAACAGACGAGATTGTTCGCCGCTTTCTAAATTCTTATACAGATAAAACCATTGCAGTAATTTCTGTTGATCCTTCAAAGAAAAAAACAGGTGGTGCATTACTGGGTGATAGGATAAGAATGAATTCCATTCATAGCCCCAGGGCATATATGCGAAGCCTGGCGACAAGAGAAAGCGATAAAGCACTAAGTGAATATGTTCAGGAAGCGATTGACATTTGTAAAGAGGCAAAGTATGATCTGATTATTTTGGAAAGTGCCGGTGTAGGACAAAGCGATGCCTCAATTTTAGATTATTGTGATGTGAGTATATATGTTATGACTCCGGAATATGGAGCTGCATCTCAACTGGAAAAAATAAATATGCTGGACTTTGCTGACATTGTTTGCATAAATAAATTTGATAAAGCGGGAGCATTGGATGCTTTGCATGATGTAAAGAAACAATACAAACGCAACAACAATTTATGGACGGCAAAAGATGAAGAGCTACCTGTTATTGGAACCATAGCTTCTCAATTCAATGATGCAGGGGTTAACGAATTATTTGAAAGATTGATGGAGACAGTGGCTTCAAAAACAGGAGTTAAGTTCGCTGGTGAAATTGAACATCATTCCCACACTAAAGACACTACAAGTCAAACACACATAATCCCTGCAAAGCGTGTTCGCTACCTGGCAGAAATTGCCGAGGAAGTTTATAAGTATAATAAGTTAGCTGATGAACAGGCTGAAATTGCAACAAAACTTTATCAGCTTAAAGGAGCGCTACAAATTTTAAAAGAAACATCAAGTTCACAGAGTGCTTCAGAAGTCCCCTCCACCGGAGGGGATTTAGGGGAGGTAATATCTTCCCTGGAAAAACAACTCTTGCCTCTCTCAAAAAAATTAGTTGATGAATGGGAAGTAACAAAATCCAGTTATCAACAAGAATTTTTCGAGTATGATGTTAGAGGGGTAATAATTAAGCAACCCTTATATTTTAAATCTTTATCGCAAACCAAAATTCCTAAAATTGCTGTACCTCGTTTCAAAGATTGGGGTGATATTTTAAAATGGAACTTACAGGAAAATTTCCCCGGCAAATTTCCCTATACCTCCGGAGTGTTTCCTTTAAAACGACAGGAAGAAGACCCGACAAGAATGTTTGCAGGTGAAGGTGGCCCTGAAAGAACCAACAGGCGTTTTCATTATGTAAGCATTGGGCAACCTGCAAAGCGCCTCAGCACTGCATTTGATAGTGTTACGTTGTATGGCGAAGATCCTGATCCCCGTCCGGATATTTATGGAAAAGTGGGTAATAGCGGGGTTAGCATCGCCACAGTTGATGATGCAAAAAAGCTCTACAGCGGTTTTGATCTTTGTGATCCTAAAACTTCTGTAAGCATGACTATTAATGGTCCGGCGCCCATGTTGCTTGCTTTCTTTTTGAATGCTGCAATAGATCAACAATGTGAAAAATATATCATTGAAAATAATTTAAGAGAAGATATCAATAAGATAATCGAATCAAAATATGGCATTGATTCTTTACCCAGGTATCTTGGAACAGATGGCAAAGAAGTTTTTCCGATAGAGGGAGAGTTGCAGGGTGCTTTGCCAAATGGAAATGATGGTTTAGGATTACGATTGCTTGGCCTTTCAGGAAAAGATGTGTTACCTACTGAAATTTATGAGCAAATAAAATCAAAAGCACTTTCAAATGTTCGTGGAACTGTGCAGGCAGATATTTTAAAAGAAGACCAGGCACAGAACACCTGTATATTTTCTACAGAGTTTGCATTAAAACTTATGGGAGATGTACAGCAATATTTTATTGATAAAAAAGTTCGAAATTTTTACTCAGTTTCTATTAGCGGATATCATATTGCTGAAGCAGGTGCTAACCCCATAACCCAGCTTGCTTTCACATTGAGTAATGGGTTTACTTATGTAGAATATTATTTAAGCCGCGGAATGAATATAGATGATTTTGCACCTAATCTTTCATTCTTTTTTAGTAATGGAATGGATCCTGAATACAGTGTGATTGGACGTGTTGCAAGAAGGGTTTGGGCAAAAGCAATGAAATATAAATACAGTGCAAATAAGAGAAGTCAGATGTTGAAATATCATATCCAGACGAGTGGGCGGAGTTTGCATGCACAGGAAATTGATTTCAATGATATAAGAACAA
>JBPCQG010000154.1:0-12070 GCA_050998315.1 Chitinophagaceae bacterium | reverse complement strand
CTGTTGTATCCCTCTCACTTTTTTCTAAAGTGGTTGCAGAATCATTACAGCCAATCAACAATAAAGTTGCAATGAATGCAAAAAAGCCGGTTCTGATTATTCATTTCATGATGACAACTTTAAAAGTTAAAAGATGTTGTTATTGAATAAAAGTATAAAACATTTGGAAAACAAATAATAATTCATGATTTCCCAATAACAGAATTTATAAAAGCAGGTTAGGTGAATTACATAGAGAAGGTAATAATGGAAAGGTAATAAAAACAATTATTTAATTATCTTTTCAATATCTTTTTCTGACATTTAAGAAGGCTTATGTGCATCCATAAATATTTTTACAGATGCATTCCAATTGTACAATGTTAGCTTTCGGCTGTTTGTGATGAAACTAATAAGCTGCGTATAACGTGGTATCGCTTCATTATATTTTTTAACCTCACTATTATAATCATCCACTGCTGATTGTGAATGTTTCCGGGCAGGCTTCTTTTCAAATTCGTTTTTTATCCTGAGAAACTTTTCTTCCAGTATAAAAAAGTCTTTAAGCTGAGGAATATCCCATTGTGCAAGTTGTTTGTAAAATTTCAGCACATCACTGCAGCTAAATTTTAATGCCGGATCTTTATTAAAATCCGGGATGGTAATAAGCTGTTTCATTCCATCATCAGCGCATTGCAATAGTGCTACTCTTCCTGCCTCAATATCGTTCACGTTCTTTGTTTTTATCGCTTTTGAAACCTCATCGCCCTGAGAATTGCATTTAATAAACACGCTAAAAACTTTGTCGCGATAATTATTTAATCTTAATGCGGCTGTATCATTAGTTTGAGCCAAACAGTTATAAAAAGAAAATAAAAAAACTAACAATAAAAAAAGATTCGGTTTCATATCGCTTTTATAATATATTCAATTAGCCTTCATAAACTACGTTGACGGCATTTTTACTTATGCTAAAATTAAATAATTCACATTAATAATGAATTATTGGTTTATTATTTGTTTCTCTCTTGCCCTACCTATTTCCATGAAACAAATAAGTATTACACTTTTAGTTTTTATAGTAACTGCAGCTTCTTGCTTTGCCCAGGTTTCCAGAGATTCTATAGGTTTAAATTCAATTGATTCTCAAAAAATTGAGACAAGCAGTATCATGTTCGGCAAGAATATGACCACTGGTATGATTCACGTTGATGTTCCGGCGAACGCAGAGTGTAATATTAATATTTACAGCTCTGAGGGCAATAAGTTATACTCTTCTGATCAGCAACGTAATTTTTCTCTCTTCCCCGGAATGTACAATATAGAAATTTCAGGAATGATGTTAAAAAATATCCCTGTATATAA
Source organism: Chitinophagaceae bacterium (assembly GCA_050998315.1). Taxonomy (GTDB): domain Bacteria; phylum Bacteroidota; class Bacteroidia; order Chitinophagales; family Chitinophagaceae; genus Ginsengibacter. The sequence goes on along the minus strand of JBPCQG010000154.1, from coordinate 10,726 downwards.
AGCAATAGATACAAGAGTAAAAGCAGGCACATTAAACATTACTTCCGGCTCACATTGGACTTTATTTGATGCAGATAAAGTAAAAACAATATATACTTCTTCACTGCACAAGAAAGTTCAATTCCCCAGTGGATTTTATCAATTAGAATTCAATGGTTTATTGCATCGGATTGAAATTAAAGACGGAGAAACACTTGAATATAATGATTCCATTAGCAAGATAGTTAGTACTCAAAAATTAAATATCGATTCAAATAAGACTTCCCAGGCACAAAAATTGAATTTAAATGATTCGAATAAGGCTCTAATAAATGATTCAAACAAAACTCAAAGCCAAAAAATAAAAGCCGGGAATTTAAGCAATACTAAAATTATAAAACCCGAAGTCAACAATACGTTAGTTGATGATCAAAAATGGGAGATTAAAAAAACCCTCAAATCGAATGGCGCTACCGGCAGAATATTAATTAATATCCCAAAAGAGACTGAATGCATTATTACTATCACTAATTCCGTTACCGGAAAACAGGTGGCTTACTCCGGGGCTTTAACAAAGGAGCGTAGCTTTTCTCTGGTGCCAGGCATCTTCGATGTACAAATATCAGGCAGTAAGTTAAAATCTGTGCCAGTGCAAAAGGCAATGGATACAAGAATAAAAGCGGGGGTTTTAAATGTAGTAGCTCCCGGAATATGGACGTTGTTTGATGAAAATAAAAGTAAACAGATTTATTATTCCTCAACAGCAAGGAAGATAGGTTTGCCAATTGGTACTTATCAAATAGAGATAAACGGAACGATGCAACAAGTAATTATTAAAGACGGCGGAGTGACTGCGAAATTTTGAGCAAGGGGGGCCTCTTCAGCAGGAATAATGGAATTTGTAGCTTAATAATTTTATTTATTTCTGGTTTGTCACTTCTTCAATTCCGCACTACCATAGCGGTGATTGAACTTTTCGCAATGTATTAAAGCATATTTGTACAGTGTAAAGTCAGGACTTCCCGGAATGTCATAAACCTGGTTGCCATTGGTGGATTTTAAATCACCCAATGATATATGTTCGGAAGGAGAGTCCGCTTTTGAAAGATAGACTTTCAGATCGGGGCCATTACTTGAGCTAAAATTGGCAAGCTTTAAAGAATATTTATTGCTCTCTAAAAAAATCTGTGCCTGTCCTGATACTGTTTGACCGCCCTGTCCCATGAAAATGCCTGAGTACTTTAAAACTGCAGTAGTATTTATCATTTCATTCAGCGTTTCCGTAGAGGTTTTTTTGCAACCTTGCGTACAAATCAAAAATATTCCTGCAAAGAGTACTGCAGATAGTTTGTGTAAAAACATATAAATGATTGAATGGTTAATTGATGTTACAGATACTATAGCATATACAAAAAAATCGTTTCAATGGATTTTCTAAAAAACACAGAAGTTTCATTTTTACTTTGCCCTTTGAAACCAATTCTCCCTCAAAGATCTTTAGCAGCAATTTTTTTGATATTTCCTTTTTTATCAGAAACGATGAGGTAACCGTTGGCTTTTTTTTCTTTTTCTATAAGTTTTTTACGGACCTTTTCAAATCCTTCCTGAAGTTTTATGGATATATCCCTGGATGTTAGGTTTGAATTTGTTTCCATATTTCAAAATTAACTATAGTTTTTCCATCTCCGGATTTTTTTGCTATAAGTTCATATTCACCATTCGAATTATCAAAACAAAACCTATCATCAACAATATCAAAAAAGATCCCTAAATTTTAAGTCCGCGATAATATCTTCTTTCAATTACATCCTCTGGAATATTATGCCCGCCTTAAGATACACGTTTTGCTACCCGTTGTTTAGCAATATCAAAACTATTTAACCATAAATAAATCAAGGCAACATTATAACCATTCTTTTTTGCACGTTTAATAAAACCCAAATAACTTTTTGCAGACAAGGTTGTTTCAAAAGCAAAATTTTTTTGTTCTGCTAAGAGATGATGGATGCGTTTAAGCATTATTCTGCCAGCTTCAAAAGAAACTCCATCCCAATTGAAAAGAGATAACCCTTTTGCAATTTCATCTGCATTTACAAATTCAACAACTCCTAAAGTTTCTGGAAAAATAATTTGAGCTGCCGTTGTTTTTCCTGCACCATTTGGTCCCGCTATTATATAAATATTGGGCATTAATAATTAATTAATTTTTGAATGACTTCATTTAGTCGTGCTTTTGCCATAAAATTTTTTTCCAGCTCAAGATTAAAAGGGATAGGTGTATCAAGTGATGCACATCGCATAACAGGAGCATCAATCCATTCAAAACAATTTTCATTTATCCATGCTGATATTTCCCCGCCGATTCCACCAATAAGTGTGTCTTCGTGCAGGAGTAAAATTTTTCCGGTACTTCTAACTGCTTCTTTTATTGCCTGATAATCGAGAGGCAGCAATGTTCTAAGGTCTACTATATTAAGTGATATTTCAGAATGAGCTTCTGCATATTCAATTGCCCAATGAACACCTGCCCCATAAGTGATGATGCTGGCATCTTCTCCTTTCCGCACTACATTTGCTTTACCTATTTCCATTTCATAATATTCTTCCGGAACATTTCCAGTTACACTTCTGTATAAAGCTTTGTGTTCAAAAAACAATACCGGGTTAGGATCGTTGATGGCTGCGATCAGCAAACCTTTTGCATCTTCAGGCGATGAAGGGTAAACAACTTTTAATCCCGGTGTGTGAACAAACCAGGCTTCATTACTTTGGCTGTGAAATGGACCTGCACCTACACCACCACCTGTAGGCATCCTGATAACAACATCAGCATTTTGCCCCCAGCGATAATAGATCTTAGCAAGATTATTTATGATCTGGTTAAAACCTACGGTTACGAAATCTGCAAACTGCATTTCCATTACGCTTTTATATCCTTCTAAACTTAATCCCAATGCAGCGCCAACAATTGCACTTTCGCATAGTGGTGTATTGCGTACTCTTTCTTTTCCAAACTCTTCTACAAAACCTTCCGTTATTTTAAACGCTCCTCCATACTCAGCAATATCCTGGCCCATTAAAATTAAGTTAAAATGTTGTTGCATGCTTTGATGCAGGGCTTCTTTAATGGCATCGAAAAACCTCACCCCCAACCCCTCTCCACGAGTGGAGAGGGGAGCAAGCAGCCCCCTATCCCCCGAAGGAGGAAAATCTAAACGATTTTGTTTTGATAAAATAATGGATTTTATATGGGGAGCATATACATCATTTAACTCATCATCTAAATTGAATGCTGAATCGCTATTTCCCCCTTCGGGGGATAGGGGACTTTTTAATTCGTTTTCGATATGGGCTTTATATTCATTCCTGATATCTGCAACGGTTGCCTCATTCAAAACTTTTTCTTCAACTAAAAATCTTTCATAATTTTTTATCGGATCTTTTATATTCCACTCCTCAAACATCTCCTTAGGAACATACTTTGTGCCGCTGGCTTCTTCATGCCCACGCATTCTAAATGTCATGCATTCTATTAAATAAGGCTTTTTATTTTTTATACAATACTCACGAACACCTTTGATGGTATCGTAGACTTCCAAAATATTATTACCATCAATCTGTACACCTTCCATACCATAACCTTTGGCTTTGTCAATTAAATTTTCGCAGCGGTATTGTTCATTAATGGGAGTGCTTAATCCATATCCATTATTCTCAATAATAAAAATTACCGGCAGGTCCCAAACTGCAGCAACATTTAATGCCTCATGAAAATCACCTTCACTTGTACCTCCTTCCCCGGTAAAGGTCAATGAAACTTTATCTTGTTTTTTTAGTTTATATGCTAATGCAGCGCCATCTGCAATTGCTAACTGAGGACCGAGGTGGGAAATCATTCCGCAAATAAAATGTTCTTTACTTCCAAAGTGAAAACTTCTTTCTCTTCCTTTACTATACCCATCCTTATTGCCCTGCCATTGCATAAATAATTTATGCAAAGGCATTTTGCGGGAAGTAAAAACACCAAGATTACGATGTAAAGGCATTATCCATTCATCAGGCTGTAAGGCAAGTGTGGCGCCAACTGAAATCGCTTCCTGCCCTATACCGCTAAACCATTTTGATATTTTTCCCTGCCGCAATAGTACTAACATCTTTTCCTCTATCATTCTTGGGAAAAGTAAATTTTTATATAAATTTATCATCTCATCATCAGGCAGATCTTTACGGTTGAAGTGCATATTGTGAATTTCAACTATTCAATGTAAAAAACAAGATTGTATTCTTTCTTATTTTATCAACTTTTGAAGTATGGTGGATATAAGAGATAATAAAAGCCCGAAAATAAATGCCCATAGAAATCCATCTATTTTAATTCCCGGAACAAATTTATCTGCCAGAAGAATTATGATAACATTTATAATTAAAAGGAAAAGCCCGAGCGTAATAATAGTAAGGGGAAGCGTTAATATAACAAGAAGTGGTTTTACAATCGCATTAAGAAGTGCCAATACCAGGGCAAAAATTATTGCTGTAGTAAAAGAATTTATTGTTACATGATCCTTTAAAAGAATTGATAAAACATAAACAACTACAGCAGTAATAAGTAAATTGACAATAAATTTCATAATAACAATTTTTTTTGAAAGCTACTTTAAATTACAACCAATTCAAAAAATTCTTCAGGCATAAGATATTTATCAGCAAGTTCTTTAATCTCCTCCGCCGTAATAGTTTTTATAGTTTTCATTGAATCGTAAAAGTAATTTTCATCCAGGTTATTAAGAATAAGATTTTTCCATCGGTTAATAATTTGAAATGGACCATCAAGGTCGCCAAGATTGCTGCCCATCATATAATTTTTTACCAGTAATAATTCTTCTTCGTCTACCAGGTCTTCTTTTAATAAATTCATTTCTTTATACACTTCTTCAATTGTTGCTTCGCAAACATCCTTGCCAGCCTCGGTACTTATCATCCAGGCAGTTTGCTGAATATGATTTTGGATATAGCTATGTATGCCATAGGTATAACCTTTTTCTTCCCTGATATTAGCCATCAGCCTCGATCCGAAAAAGCCTCCCAATAAAGTATTTAAAATCATCACTTTTTTAAAATCAGGATGATACCGGTTAGGAAATGGACGGGCAATACGAATGGCTCCCTGCACCCCATTGGGATCATTATTTATCCTGAACTTTTTCTTAGAAAGAGGAACAGCAATGTTTTGAGGAGATGGGATAGCTTCATTGAGATTGAGATCTCCAAAATAAATATTTAATTGTTCCTCAAAATCAGCAGGTAATTTTCCTGCAGCAAATAATATGCACTTTCCGTTTAGGTAATAATCTTTATAAAACTCTCTTAACTCACCTGCCTGCAATGCATCATATTCTTCAGCAGTAGTGAATTTTCCATACGGGTGATCATCGCCATACAGGTATTTATCAATTAAACGATTGGCAACAAAATCACATTTTTGTAAATTGACAGAGAGTTGCTGTTTACTATTTTGTTTAAAGATATCAAGCTCCAGTTCAGGAAATATTGAATCTGTTAGTATTTCCCTTATTACCGGCAATAATTCATTTAAATGCTTTGAAAGGCAGTGCAGCGTAAGTGTTGCAGTTTCATTAGAGCAGGAGCGGTTTATATATGCGCCATAATATTCAAAGTGTTCGTTTATCTGGTAGGCAGTTTTTTTAGAGGTCCCGTTTTTTAATAAATTATTGGTTGCGGCGGCAATAATGTTTCGGTGCTCATAACAATTGCCTGCATAAAAAACAAACTCAAGCATCATTACTTCTTCAACACCTGCATTAACTGCATATACAGGAGCATTGTTCTTTAATAAAATTTTTTGATAAGGCTTTAAGGTTAGATTTAAATCTACGGCATCTATTATTTTGGGAGAAACTGATCTGTTTAACATGCTATTCAAAAATATCTTTAAAAGTTTCGTTGTTAGATAAAAGCCGTGAGGAATGATGTACAGAAATGATGTAAACCTTAGCTGATGTAACCCGATAAATAATTCTATATTTTGTAAAAAGAATTTGTTTGTAAAGAAGTGGTTTAAGTTCTGGTACAGGTTTGCCTATATCTGCGTACAAGGCAAGTTTTTTCGTTATTTCAAATATCCTTTTTGTGAATTTAGAAGCATAAAATTCAGAGTCTTTACTAATAAACTCAGTAATATTATTCAGGTCTTTAAGTGCCGGTTCTGTCCATATTACTGAAGCCATTTTTTCATTTTTTGCATTGCTTCTTTTTGGGTATAAACCCGTCCTTCTTTTATTGCTTTTTCTGCTTCTTCCATTTTTTCGAGTAGCACTATTCTTTCCAGCAATACATCTATATCCTCAAAATTATCTTCAGGCATTGCCTTTATACTTTCTATTATTTTTTTCTTGGTTAACATACAATTACTTTTTTCAAAATTACATTTTAGTTTTCCGAATAATAGTACAAAGTGTTACTGTTATTTTCGGTAAAAATATTTTTGCTTTCCTGTTGAATATCTTCTGATGTTACTGCCTGGTAATGCTCCAGTTCTTTATTCATGAGGTCGGCATCTCCCAATAATTCATACGTTGCCAAACTACTGGCACGGCTCATTAAAGGAACATCTTCAAATGCCATAAGGCTTTCTGTTTTGTTCTTTACTTTTTCCAATTCGGCTTTGCTTACCATTTCGTCTTTCATTTTTTCTAATTCTTCTTCAATAGCCTGTTCGGCATCTTCCATTTTTACCCCTTTAATTAATTTACCTTCAATCGCCAGCAAGCCTGCATCTGCACTTCCAAAATGAAAGCAGTTAATGTTACTGAACAATTGCTTTTCCTTTACAAGACTTTGATATAATCTTGATGAGCCACCGCCGCTTAATAGATCCGTAATAAGGTCGGCAGTGTAATATCTTTTATCAAGCCTGGGATAAATATGCCAGCATTTATACAATGCATCTAAAGGAACCTTTGCTTTTACTTCCAGTTTGCGGCCGCCTGTTTGTTTTGGCTCCTGCGGAAGCCGGCGTTCATATTTTTCTCCGGGAGGAATATTACCAAACCATTTTTGTGCAAGTGCTTTTACCTGCTCAACGGTTACATTTCCGGCAACACATACAATCGCATTTGCAGGGGTATAATGTTTAAAGAAAAAGTTCTTTACATCCTGTAACTGTGCATTCTCTACATGGCTTAATTCTTTACCAATTGTCATCCACCGATAAGGATGAACCTGGTAAGCAAGTGCCCGCATTTTATGCCAAACATCGCCATAAGGTTTATTGAGATAATGTTCTTTAAATTCTTCACTAACTACTTTGCGTTGTACATCTAAACTTTTTTCATCAAAGGCCAGAGACAGCATACGGTCACTTTCCAGCCAGAAAGCGGTTTCTATATTTTCTGCCGGCAGTTGAATATAATAATTAGTAAGATCGTTGGTTGTGTAGGCATTATTCTCTCCACCGGCCATTTGCAAAGGCTCATCATACGAGGGAATATTTACACTTCCTCCAAACATAAGATGTTCAAATAAATGAGCAAACCCTGTCTGTTCAGGATTCTCATCTCTTGCACCAACATCATACATCACATCAAGTACAGCCATAGGGGTGGTTGTATCCCTGTGAAAGATAACGCGTAAGCCATTATTCAGAATAAATTTTTCAAACTGTATCATGGCGGCAAAATTCAACTAATTAAGCACTACTTTCTAAAAAAAAAATTTGAAATACTTCTAAAATATTCTTCCTGGTTTATAATTTATGATAAGCGGGAGGTTTTCTCTCATGATCAAAACCTTAACTCGTTCACCTTCTGACTGCAGAATATCTTTGTACTGATTAATATCATTACTGAAATTAGTATTAACACCAAGTATCACATCGTCTGTTTTAAACCCTGCCTTAAATGCCGGCGAATCTTTTATTACATCATCTATTATTACTTTCCCATCAATATAATAAATACTCATTCCTGAATATGAATAATCAAAAGGTTCTCGAAAATGACCATTGGGTAAAAGATGCACTTCTCTTTTCGGGTAATTAAAAATAATATTGAATCTTCTTAAAATTTCGTTTCCTATTAAGCCGCCCAGGTAAGGGTAAGAAGTAATATTATATTCATCATCCAGGATATGTGTTGGCACCCTGCGGAATATGTAAGGCCCAATTTTTACTTCCTTTATTATCGTTAACATCATCCTTTTTTTACCCCCAAGGCCCTGTGCTTCTACTGGCATAAGCACTCTTTTTTTTAAAAGAAAAGCGCTGTCATCAATAAAATCTTTGCTTAATAAAAAAGAAAGACCTGCGCCGGTGTCCAAATAAAAATTACTGTTAACCGTACGAGAGTCCTTAATCCTTAAAGGCTGAATAGGCAATGCCGTAAATAATGGATGCAATAAATACCCTCCTGATGGATAGCGAAGACTGCCCGGTTCAAAAACTTCAATAATTGAACTATCCGGGTTTACTTTTATAATGTACTTGCTAAAAAAAGAATACCCGATTATACCATCAACCTTTATCCCGTACACATTTGTGAGTATCTCATAATTATTTACGTAAAAGTCCAGTCCTTTAATTTTTAATCCCGGTAAATTAAGATCATTGTTCTTTGCAAAATCCACCTCCCTTATTCCGGCAATTCCATTAATTGTTTTGCCGGAAGGTGAATGGGGAATGCTATGTTCTGTACATGTAGCGGAATCAAGTGAAATTCCCCCGCTGCCGGTATCTAAAATAAAATTAAATGTATCAGATATATTATTAAGCCTTGCTTTAATAAGCATGACACCGCCTGTTAATTGTCTAAATGAAAAACGCGTAATAAATTTTGCAGGCTTTTCAATAAACTGTTCCTGGGCAATTACCGGTACAGTTAAAATGAAAAAAAAAATGTGAAATAATATCCGTGCCATAAGGAGCGTCCAATTTACAAGTTAATGCATGTATTTTTGCATTATAATTTATGAATATATCAAACGTTTTTAAAAAGGCGCTCAATTTTGAGTTCCTTTCTGTTGAAGAAGGCATGTTTTTAATTAGTAATGCTGCTTTGAGTGAACTTATGCTGGTGGCAGATGAGCTAAGAAAAAAACAAGTGCCTCATGGAAAAGTGACCTGGATAATTGACCGCAACCTGAACACTACTAACGTTTGTATAGCTAATTGTAAGTTTTGTAATTTTTATAGAATACCCGGGCATGCTGAAGCATATATCACTGACATTGAAACATACAAAAGAAAGATTGATGAAACCATAAGGTATGGCGGCGAACAATTATTGCTCCAGGGCGGTCATCATCCTGATCTTGGATTAAGTTATTATGTTGATCTGTTTAAACAGCTTAAGCAATTATATCCCAATATAAAATTGCATGCTTTAGGGCCGCCGGAAGTAGCCCACATCACCAAGTTGGAAAAGTCCACACACCGTAAAGTATTGATAGCGCTTAAAGAAGCAGGACTTGATTCTTTACCCGGACCCGGTGCTGAAATTTTAACTGACAGGGTAAGGCGGCTTATAAGCAAAGGAAAATGCGGCACACAGGAATGGTTAGATATTATGACCGAAGCTCATAAATTAAATATCACCACTTCAGCAACTATGATGTTTGGGCATGTAGAAACATTGCAGGAGCGTTTTGAACATTTGGTGAAATTAAGAGAAGTGCAGGCAAAAAAACCAAAAGATGCAAAAGGGTTTATTGCATTTATTCCATGGACCTTTCAGGATGTAGATACTTTACTGGCAAGAATAAGAGGTGTACATAATCTAACCACTGCCGAAGAATATATACGAATGATAGCGATGAGCCGGATAATGTTACCCAATGTAAAAAACATACAGGCTAGCTGGCTTACAGTTGGCAAGCAAGTAGCGCAATTATGTTTGCATGCCGGCGCCAATGATTTTGGAAGTATAATGATAGAAGAAAATGTTGTTAGCGCTGCCGGTGCTCCTCACCGGTTTACAAGCTCCGGTATACAACAGGCCATAAGAGATGCAGGTTTTGAACCGCAACTCCGTAACCAGCAATATGAATTTAGAAAGATGCCTGAAGTAATGGAAGAGCAGTTGATAGATTATTAGAAATATTAAAACGGAAGAACTTCTTTTATTATCATTTCCTTTTTTATCAATCCTTTTTTTATCTGGTGGTACCTTTTTCTTTTTGAAGAGCCCCTTGAGCGATAATATAATTTACCCTGGTGAATTTCTTTAGAATAATTTGTTGCTGCGGAAATTGATAAACATTTTTCCAGTCGGCAATGCCAATTTGTAATTGCGCATTCCAATACTTAAGAATGATCATTTGTAGATTAAAATCTTTTCAGCGGCATTATCTTTATGTCCTATTATTCAAATTAATATAAAAGGATTATGTCAAATAAAGAACGATCAGAAGACATTATACTTCAGCACGAAAAGAATGGCAATTACACCATTGTAGATGGAATAAGGACATTCGCTTGGGATACAGGTACCGGCCCGGTAGTGTTTTGTATTCATGGTGTGCCCACTTCTTCCTTTCTTTATCGCAAAGTAGCTCAAGAATTAGAAAAGTTAGGCCTAAGGACTATTGCTATTGATCTGCCGGGGCTGGGCTTATCCGGAAGACCGGAGAATTTCGATTACACCTTTAGCAACTTAGGAAGATTTTGCAACAGTTTTTTAGATGCATTAAATATTAGTGAAGTTCACCTGCTTACACATGATATAGGCACACCCGT
>JBPCQG010000118.1:0-2619 GCA_050998315.1 Chitinophagaceae bacterium | reverse complement strand
TTATTTGATGCAAATTTTGCTTTATTAGGAATAATATTTAAAACTGAAATCCCGGCAAAATAATCAGCAGAATAAAGCCAGAGTCCAGCTCCAACTTCAGGTTTAAATTGTTTAAGCTCTCCATTGTTATATCCAATTGCCGGATCATTTGGATCAAGCGTACCCCATTCAATTTTAGCTCTATCCAGACTAACGTTTGATATACCGGCAAGAAAACCTACTGATAAGGTTGACTTTGCAGTTAATCCTTTATGATAAGCATATGTTGCATATGCCGAAAATCTACTGATATAACCTGTTTTATCATTCAAAGCTATTATACCAATACCATGATGTGGCTCCGGTGCTGTATAGTCTTCATAATAAGATTTTCCGCGGGGATTTTCTCCGGGAACTTCAAACGAAGTTGCAGTAGTCCGGTAATCTTTTTTACCAAGCGGTGCATGGGCTGATAAATAAACTGTTACAGGTGCACCATTAATTCCTGTCCATTGATTGCGATAACTTAATTTAATATCAGTGTAATTTTCTATACCGCTAAGTGCCGGATTTAAAATATAGTTATTGAGTATGTATTGAGTATAGTATGGCTTTTGCTGAGCGTAGGTTTTCATCGTTCCAAATATCATCAGTATTATAAAAATTCGCTTCATGCTCTTCTATAAAATTATTTTATCAATGCTACATATCCCGTAAAAGGTTTACGTCCATTGCCGGGTTCAATTACATAATAATAAGTCCCGAATGGTAAAGATTTCCCATTCATAGTTCCATCCCATGGTTTAGTATATCCCTTATTTTCAAACACTACCTGTCCATAGCGATTAAACACCTGCACCCGAACATTTGGATAATCTGCAATATTTTGAATTGTCCAGGTATCATTTATGCCATCATTATTGGGTGTGAATGTGTTCGGTATATTAGGAGATTTAAGGACTTTTACAAATATCTGGTCACGGAAAATACAACCTCCTGTACCTGTTACACTGAGTGTATAAGTGATATCCTGTACACCGGAAACAACAGGATTGAGTACGGTATAGTTATTTAAATATTGGTTGGGCGTCCATAAATATTGTAATGCATTTCCTGTAACAATTGGTTCTAAAATTATACTTGCATCTTCCAAAACAGTTCTGTCAGGGCCTGCATTTACATTTACAACCGGATAAATTGTTATTGTTTGTTCTTTATAATCAACGCAGCCTGTATTTGACGTAAAAGTATAACGTATAATATGTGTACCGACTCCTGCAACTGCCGGATTAAATGTGTTTGAGCCATTTGGAATCCCCTTGCTACTAAATACGCCAGTCCCCGGTATGCCTCCTGTTTCACTTGCCTGGGTAATTGCAAATGGGTTAATATTAAAACAAGTATCAGCTATAGGAAGAAATTGAACTAATGGCGATGCATTTACTGTTATGCTTTTTATTATTTCATCAACACATATATTGCCTGAATAGGAACGGAATTTAATCTGGTAAATTTTATTTAATGGGGTTTGAAAATTTGAATATAAATTAGTGTATATTTTATTTAGCGTTGGAGTATTATCGACAATAACTACGGAAGGATTATTTGCCAGGTCCCAATATATTTCAACTTTTGTAACGTTTCCAAAATCCACAGTTGAAGTGTTTTGAATTTGAACATCAGCATTACTGCATAAGTTCTTGTCATTTAAAATATTAAAATTTGCTTTGGGCACTGAACCGTTTACAGTGAATGCTTTTGTAAGTGAAGCCACGCACCCGTTGTTAGAAGTTATTATTAACGTAACATTATAAATACCAACAGAATTGTACTTATGTTTTGGGTTTTGCAAAGCAGAAGTATTTAACGCTCCTGAAAGTGGATCACCAAAATCCCATGACCATGACGCAATTGTGCCGGAAATAATTTTACTGGTATCTGTAAATTGAGCAAATGCATCTGCTAAACACACATTTGGCGAAATAAAGCCAGGCTCAGGTTGAGTGTTTACAATAATTTGTCTTGATAAAACCGGGCTTTTACAACCTTTATCACTTTGTACAGATAATGTTACAGTATAATTACTAGCAGAAATATATGTATGATTAAAAGGATTATCATTTGGTGCTGTAAACAAAGTCCCATCTCCTAAATTCCAGTTCCAGGCCACCAAGGTTCCCGAATTTGCTGCAGATGCATTACTAAAGGTTACACTTTTTGTTTCACAGGCGGGTGTAGATGTTGCAAAAGAAGCCGTTGGCAAAAAATTAACGTTGATCTGCTTTTTTGCGGTATCAGAATAACATCCTTTATCGGTTTTTATATAAAGTGAAACTGTGTATGATCCTGCTGCTATATAAATATGAGAAGGGTTTTGCAAGGTGGAAGACTGTCCATCACCAAAATTCCAAAACCAATTTGTAACGATCCTACCTTGAGCATTCGATTGGTCAGTAAAATAAGTTGTATCGTTCAAACAATTTTCAACATTTACATTGAATGCCGACTTTGGTTGTGCATATACTGATGATAAAATTTTTGTTGTGTCTGCTAAACATCCATCTTTAGAGGCTACCTGCAGATTTACTGTGAATGGTCCTGAATTATTATAATTATGAGTAGGGTTTTGTACTATAGATG
>JBPCQG010000117.1:0-16562 GCA_050998315.1 Chitinophagaceae bacterium | reverse complement strand
GTTCCGGCATGGGCATACATATGTTCATTTTTTGCAGTTCTTCTTCCGCCGAATGAATGAGACGCTTTATCAACATGGGCAACATAGGCTTCGGTCTCTACAATTCTTCCCGACGTAGTAAGCCCATCAAATTTTGTTACAACAATTTTACCTATCAGTTCCCTGGCAATAGCAACAACATCTTTTCTTTCATAAAAATTAAGAGTTAATTTTTTCATACTTATTATAAGAAGTTTTTAATAAGGTTCCCGATGTTATTCTATTAAGAACTTTTTTTAGCTAAAGCCGTTGCTGTACTTTAGTCCACAGACGTATAAAATTATATTAAAACTCCTCCTGCAACATTAAACACGGATTATATTTTCTAAGTTTGAACAAACCCTACAACCAGCGCATTGCTTAAAGAACTTATCATAGCCATCCAGGCATATTCTACAGCTCACCGGTTTATTGTAAAACACAGGTTATGGAAGTGGATCATCATACCGGGGATATTCTATGCGGTTTTATTTTGTGCAGGCATTTATTTTTTCTGGCATTCATCGGGTGATGTTATTAATTATGTTTTTTCCAAAACAGGATTAAAGGAGCTGATGGTTAAAGAGCAGGATACATGGCTGCGTTTCCTTTTCATTTTGGGGCAATTAATTCTCCAACTCATTTTACTATTCTTCTACTTCTCGTGGTTTAAATATTTGTTTCTCATCATTGGCTCACCGGTGTTTGCTTACATTAGCGAAACAACACAAGCGATTATTGATGGTAAAGAATATCCGTTCGATGCAAAACAATTTGTAAAAGATGTTTTCAGGGGAATTGCAATAGCCATACGAAATACACTTTGGCAAACAGTTTATATGATTTCGATTTTTATTCTATCTTTTATTCCACTAATAGGATGGGCAACTCCTGTACTGGCTTTATTTGTGGAGTGTTACTATTTTGGATTTTCTATGCTGGATTACAGCAGTGAGCGCCGGAGACTTTCAGTTTCTCAGAGCATTTATTTTATTGGCAATCATAAAGGGCTTGCAATTGGCAATGGGATGGTATTTTATTTAATGCATGGCTTACCTATCATTGGCTGGATATTAGCGCCTACTTATGCCGTAATTGCAGCTACATTAAGTTTGCATACTCAAGAAAGATCATGACATCCAAAAGTATTATTTATTTGATCCCCTCTTTTTTATCGGAAGACAGCATTGATACAATTCCTCCCTACATCAATGATGCAGTAAAAGATTGCAAAGTAATTTTTGCTGAAAATGAAAGAACTGCAAGGCGCTTTTTAAAAAGCATTTGTAAAGAGATTGTAATTGATGATTATGAATGGTTCACTATCCATAAAGCAGAAGCAGAACAGCTTACAGTATTCAAACAAAAAATTAAAGAAGAAAAAAATATTGCTATCATAAGTGAGGCTGGTTGCCCCGGCATTGCAGACCCCGGTCAAATTTTAGTACATGCCGCACAGCAAATGAATATAACTGTGAAACCTTTGGTTGGTCCCAGTTCTATCTTATTGGCTTTAATGGCAAGCGGAATGAATGGGCAACAATTTAAGTTTATTGGCTATTTACCAATTGATACACAACAAAAAATTTTTAAGATAAAAGAAATGGAAGAAGAATCGGCAAGAAAAAAATGTACACAAATATTTATTGAAACACCCTACCGCAATAATCAATTGCTGGAAGCGGTTTTAAAAACATGCAAGCCTTCATCACAACTTTGTGTTGCTGCAGAGCTCACATCAAAAAATGAATTTATTAAAACACGATCAATATCAGAGTGGCGAAATGAAAGAATTGATCTGCATAAAAAGGCTGTTATATTTTTGTTGTTGGCTGGCTGAATTAGGATTGTCTGAACCATGATTTGGGAAGATTAATAGATTATCAGGATTTGATTGTATAAAAAAATCTATCACTTATTGCTGATTACTTGTAACTCACAACTGATAACTCATTACTCACAACTGGCCACTCACCACTCACAAACCGTATTCACTTACCAGCCAAATCAGGGCCGCCATGTTTGCTGCCCCTAAAAGCAGTTCCCTTCTGCTAACATTTTCAAAAACATCTGTAGCCGCATGATGGATATCAAAATAACTTTGACTATCAGGAGTAAAGCCAGCCAGTGCCGTTCCCAATTCTTTTAAATGGCGAACATCCGAGCCACTGCCTCCGGCGATAATATCACTTGCGCCATAAGGATAAAATAGATTTTTCCAGTTTATTATTTTGTTGTGCTCTGTTTCTTTCATATCTAAACTAAAACCTCTTGGTGTAAATCCGCCTGCATCACTTTCCAAAGCAAATATGTGTTTCTCATTTTTTGCTTTTGCTTCCTCAAGATATTTTTTCCCGCCCCTGCCGCCGTTTTCTTCATTGGCAAAGGCAACCGCACGAATGGTTCTTTTAGGTTTGATATTAAGAGCACTCATTGTTCGTAAAACTTCCATGCTTTGCACAACTCCCGAACCATCATCATGAGCTCCTTCGGCCAAATCCCAACTATCCAAATGTCCTCCTACAGTAATTATTTCTTCGGGAAATTGAGAGCCCTTTT
Source organism: Chitinophagaceae bacterium (assembly GCA_050998315.1). Taxonomy (GTDB): domain Bacteria; phylum Bacteroidota; class Bacteroidia; order Chitinophagales; family Chitinophagaceae; genus Ginsengibacter. The sequence continues at coordinate 13,985 of JBPCQG010000117.1, read as the reverse complement.
TTTCGGCAATTACGTTGTATCCCTTGGCATCCGGTAACATCTTGCTTGTTGTTCTAAAATACGCTTTTAATACGTTTCCGTTTTTTAATTGCTTACTAAAATATTCTGCATCATTAGTACTGATAGCTACTGCCGGAATTTTTGGAAATGAATCATTATAGCCTGTGGCACCTGTATGCGGATAATCATTTAAATTTATTGCAAGAGAACGCACCATGGCGCCAACTGCTCCATATTTTGCTGCAAGCGCCGGGCCGCTGTTACGTGAAATGCCACTTTCGCCATAAGCCATGAATGTTCTGACATATGTTTGATTCATCGGAAAATTGAAGAAAACAATTTTTCCTTTGATTCCTTTTGTACCTATTTGATCTAACTGCGCTATGCTGTTAACTTCAATAACATTTGCAGTAAGGCCTTTTGTGCCTGTGCCAACTGAATTGCCTAATGCACATAGTTTAAGATCATGTCGTTTTCCATCACGCAATATTATTTGACCCTTTTCTTTTTCACCACGAACCCAATGCGGCACCATGCATGGCTGCAGGTATACCGTGTCGGCGCCTATTTCTTTCATCATTCCAGCAACCAATTTAACTGCTTTTAAAAACTGAGGAGAACCTGAAAGTCTTGGCCCTGCCTGCTTGCATAGCTTTCGTAAATTGCTATATGCTGTACTATTAGTCATTGTTTCATCAACAATTTTCTTTATCACTACAGAATCAGCACTTTGAGAAAACACCACACAGGAACATAAACACAACGCTGTGTTTAAAATACTTTTTTTCATTATATATTATTTGGATTACCGCCTTTCGACTATTTTATCTACTATATATCTTGATTCGCCCCGCCATGGCAAGGCCTTTATTTTTTCTCTGTAGTGAAGCGTAACATCCTTTCCCTCTAATGTTGACAAAGAATCTGCTACAGATTTATCTGATACACTAAACTGCCACATATTATTTATAAGAATTCCACCATTAGTTGTATTTATGCCACCCAGATTTAATTCGCCTTCATAGGTTTTAAAAATATATCCTTTGTTCGAAAATTTTATTAATCTCCCCGCCCGGTTGCCATCACTGTACGTGTAAACAGTTGCAAACAATATATAAATGATCAAAAACAAAAGACCTATAGAAATCGTCCATGTCAAAAACTTTTTCATAAAAAATATTTGTACAAACTTAAATATAATATTACACGTAATTGATGTGAGGTAATAATAAAGATTAAAGAATCAGTATTTTGCATCCCATCCTGAAAGGGGTGTAATACAAAACTGCTTAATGACTAATGCCCTATTAATTTAATGACTGATGAACATTAATTTTTATAATTAGAATTAAAAGTATGAATATTGGAATTGTATGTTATCCTACTTTTGGCGGAAGCGGAGTTTTAGCTACTGAATTAGGAAAAGCCCTGGCAGATAAAGGACATAATATTCATTTTATCACTTACCAGCAACCTGTAAGGCTTAGTGGTTTTCATGCAAACATCTTTTATCATGAAGTGAGAGTGCCAACCTATCCTTTGTTTGATTACCCTCCATACGAAACTGCACTGGCAAGTACTATGGTGGATGTGATCTTAAATAATGAGGTGCAATTGCTTCATGTACACTATGCAATACCACATGCCTCTGCGGCTTTTATGGCAAAACAAATTCTTGCAAAACAGGGAATAAAAATTCCTGTGATAACGACTTTGCACGGCACCGATATAACATTAGTGGGTAGAGATAAAACATACTCGCCGGTAGTTACATTCTCCATGAACGAAAGCGATGCTATCACCGCGGTATCAAAAAATTTGCGGGATGAAACATTCAGGAACTTCAAAATGGAAAAAGAGATACAGGTGATTTACAATTTTGTTGATGTTAAGCGGTTTAACCGCAAACCTATTGATGCATTTAAAAAAGTTATTTCTCCAAACGGTGAAAAAATTTTACTACATGCTTCAAATTTTAGAAAGGTAAAAAGGGTGGATGATGTGGTAAAAATTTTTGTAAAAGTGAACGCCGAAATACCTTCAAAACTTTTATTTGTAGGCGATGGCCCTGAGCGACCTAATATTGAAAGGCTTTGCCGCGAAAGTGAAGCTCACCCCGATATTCGCTTTTTAGGTAAGCAGGAACAAATGGAGGACATACTTGCCGTATCTGATATTTTTTTATTGCCCAGTGAGTATGAAAGTTTTGGCCTTGCGGCACTGGAAGCAATGGCAGCGGCTGTACCTGTTATATCAACCAATGCAGGAGGATTGCCCGAAATAAATGTAAATAATTACTCCGGCTTTTTAAGTGAGGTTGGAGATACTGATGATATGTGTACCAATACACTTACTATTTTATCTGATGAAGTAAAATTGAAAGATTTTAAACATAACGCATTGCAACAGGCTACGAAATTTGATATAAATAAGATAGTACCGGAGTACGAAGCTTTGTACAGAACATTTATTGACTGATCATTTTTTTCTTAGCCATTGTTCAGGATTTACATTGTTGCTCTCCTTCATAATTATAAGATCAACCTGTCCCTGCCCATCATCATTTGCCCCGGCTCTTCCCACTACCTGACCAGTCTTTATTTTTTGTCCTCTCTGAACATTTGCAGATGAAAGATTACTGTAAACCGTAAAATATTTTCCATGTTTTATGAATACTACCTGTTTATCATCCATAGGATTTACTAAAGTTACATCTCCATCAAATATTGCTTTTACTGAGCTCCCTATCGCAGTGCCAATGCTTACTCCCGGGTTATCATATTCAACACCCCCAGGCAATACATTTCTTCCGGAATGACTTAAGATAAAGCCATCAGAAGGCCATGGCAGCGAACCACGGTTTCGTTCAAAGCTTGCATCCAACACCCTGTCTGCTTCTGAACTTACCAAAACACTTTCTGTTTTTCTCGGCGTTCTGCTTATAGGTTTACTAACTGCAACATCATTATTATTTGCCTGCGGTTTATTTAATCTGGCTAACCTGTCTCTTTCTGCTTTGTCTGCTTCAGCTTTTTTTCGTGCGTTGTCAATTTCTCTTTTTATCATTACAGCTATCATTCCTCTAAGCTTTGCATCCTGCTTGCGTTTGTTTTTGATTTGGGCTGAAAGTTCTTTTTGACGTCCTTTTAATTTGGCTACTACCTTTTCTTTTTCATCCTGTTGTTTTTCCATCACGGTCATCTCTTTATTCTTTTCCTGCAGAGCGATATTCTTTTTCTGCTTGTTCCCTGAAAGTTCGTTTATACGCCCTTGCAAAAGATGCTGCGTGCGAACAATATTTTCTCCCTGCTGTTCCCGATAAGTGCGATAAGATTTTAAATAAGTGATACGCTTAATAGCATCATTAAAACCGGATGAGGAAAAAATGAAATTCAAAAAATCATAGCTGTTACGGTTTTTATAAGCATATACCATACTTTTGGCATACTCCTGTTTTAATGTATCAAGTATCTTTGATAATTTATTTACTTCCCTTTGAGATTTATAGATATCATTCTCAATAAATTTCAACTGCCCGCTAATGTTCTCAATAACATTTCCCTGCAGGTCAAGTCTTTTATTTAGTAATGATAATTGCCCAAGATTTTCTTTAGTGGTTTTTTTGGTTTCGTTTAAATCTTTTTCTGTATCCTCTATTTCTTTTTTAAGCTGTTGTCTTTGTTTTTGTAATTCATCTTTATTGGGTTGGGCACCGGCATTAAACAGAAAGCTTAAAGCGAAAGCGGCAGTTAGAATGATCTTTTGCATGGATGGAATTTAAGAATAACGAAAACTAATTTATCCGTACTTTATTATTGATTCAAAATGCAACGACTATTTTGTTTTAAAATTTTTAGGAATGGAAAAGGGGTACGATAATTCAGTGTTAAAATCATATTGCTTAAAATTCAATTTTATATCCACCTTGGTTTTTTCAGCCACCGTTACCTCACGGTTGGTAGAAAAGAAAACGCCTGACTTATTTTCGTAATCACTATAAGTAAGATCGCCTGTTCTGTTAAGGGTTACATCCAAATCATCAAGTTTACTTCTTTCTATTAAACTGTTATTGGCAGACAGCGTTAGTAAATTCTTGAAATATTTTCCGACAGTAGAAAGTAACATTCGGTTCTCCGTTACTTTATACGCCACAACTTTATCTCCCAAAAAAATAGGGTTACCAACAATAAGGTCCTGCAATGTTTTAAAATCCAATGGAATTTTTGCGATGCTTTCTATAAAAGTAAAAGGATGTTCTTCCACCCGTTTTTCCAATTTATTGAGGATGGTCACATGATTTCTTGTTATCATTATTCTAAAAGCTTCAACAGTGATAAAGGCAAAATTACCCACTATTGATACCCATATAATACTATCTTTCTGCATCCTGATATTAGCCGTTACATCTGGCTTTTTGCCTTTTGAATCTTCATACTCAACTTTAATTTTTGCAGAAAAGGTTTTAAAATTTATCCTGTTACTAGAGAGGGTACCAAGCAATTGCTTGCCTGCATTAAGAGAATCAGGGGAGGGAACATTTTTTACTGTAATAACTGTATCTTTTTTGTTTATTGCTGTTTGTAATTTTTTTGTAGAACGACAGCTGATAATTACACTCAATAAAATAACTGTAATTAAAAAGAGGAAAATATTTTTCATATTGCAATTTATATTATTAATTAACTCCTGTATGACCAAAGCCCCCTTCTCCTCTCTGTGATTCGTTCAACTGCTGCACAAGTTCCCATTTTACTCTTTCTACTTTTGAAATTATCATTTGGGCAATCCTGTCACCATGCACTATGGTCTGTTCTTCATTTGATAAATTTATAAGAATTACTTTTATTTCCCCGCGGTAATCGCTATCAACAGTACCCGGAGAATTTAAGCAGGTAATTCCCTTCTTATTTGCCAATCCGCTTCGTGGTCTTACCTGTGCTTCGAATCCGTCGGGAAGTTCAATAAATAAACCAGTAGGCACCATTTCTCTTTGCAAGGGCAATAGTATAAGTGGCGATTGTAGATTAGCTCTTAGGTCCATACCGGCAGAACCGGGTGTTGCATAATGGGGGATATTATTATCAGACTGATTTTTAATTTTTATTAAAACCTCCGGCATATGAACAAAGTTAGGGATGCAAAAACATTAGAGGGGGATAAAATTAATTTTAACAAAAAAGTTTTGCGCATTACAACATAAACGTGAAAATGTAAGAAGTAAAACATACAGGTGGGTTGTGAAGTGTTTTTTTTCAGATTCACTAATTAATACTTTCAAGTAAAATTGTAGCGTATGCTGCCAATCCTTCTTCTCTGCCAATAAAGCCCATTCTTTCCGTTGTTGTAGCTTTTATGGAAACATCGGAAACTTTCACAGATAAGATTGTTGCAATTGTTTCCTGCATCAGTTGTATATATGGTTTCACTTTTGGTAATTCAAGACATAATGTAGAATCTATATTTACTACCCTGTAACCTGCTGCTGATATAAGATCAAAACTTTTCTTCAAAAGAATCTTGCTGTCAATATTTTTAAATTCAGATGAAGTATCAGGAAAGTGTTCGCCAATATCCCCCAGGCATGCTGCTCCTAACATTGCATCACAGATGGCATGCAATAAAACATCAGCATCACTGTGACCTAAAGCTCCTTTTAAATGTGGAATTTTTATACCTCCGATACACAGCTCTCTATCGTAAACTAATTGATGAAAATCAACACCAAAGCCAATTCTAAGAGACATGTGTTTTATTTCCTGTAAATATCAATTAAAATATTTTAATTACGCGGCATAAAAAACGCTTCATTATCAAGCGTCGTTTAAAGAGATTTTTATTGATTGCCGGGAGCTGCTGATTCTTTATCAAGATTAAATATCAAACTAAACCGAATAGTATTTGCTAAAGGATTTCTGTTTACGCCACCTCCTGAGGGGATAAGATATGATAAATTAAAACCCAACATATTATAGTTTAAACCTGCACCTACAGTAAAATATTTACGGTTTCCTTTAGTGGGAGCTTCATAAAAATATCCTGCCCTAAAAGCAAATTGGTTGTTATATACATACTCTGCTCCTAATGAAACCTGTGTCTCCTTTAATTCTTCGCTGCCACCACCCGGGGCATCACCAAATGAACTGAACCAACTGCTTAATACACCTTTGTTTCTGTACTTGGCTATTGCTGCTGAATCCGAAGAAGTATTACCGGTAAGTTGAGGAGGGGTAGGAACTAATAATTTATTTATGTCTAAACCAAAAGTCATTTTGCTCGTTTCATCAAAAACCTTTGTATAAGCAACCCCAATACCTAAATTAGCAGGTATATAATCTTTTTGTGTAGCATCGTTTGTATATGAAATTTTTGATCCAAGGTTGTGAAGAGCAATGCCCCAATTTAACCCTGATGCATCTGGGTCGCTCCCCGTTCCGTCATGAAATAAACTAATATCGCCAGCCACTGCGGATCCCGCTTTGTATGATTGGCCGTTAAAGTTGCCGCTTGCAAGGCTGGAATTAATATACTTTAATGCTATACCTAATCCTAATTTATCAGATAATTTGCGTGAGTACCCTACATCAAATCCAAATTCTCTCGGTCTGTAAGAATTAAGATCCATACCATTTTGATCAGTAAATTGAATATTACCCAAACTAAAGTATCTGAGAGAGGCTGAAATTGCTTGTGTCTCATCCAAGTGATAATATCCTGCTAGTGAGGCTAAATAAACATCATTAAGTCCAAGCCCTTTTAACCACGGAGTATAAGAAACCGCTATTGCTGCTTTGCTTTGAGCAAAGGGAATTTTTGCCTGATTCCAAAAGGAGGAATTCGCATCAGGAGTAGTAGCTATTCCAACATCTCCCATTCCTCCTGACCGGGCATCAGGTGAAATTCTTAAAAAAGGTACGGCCGTAGTTACAACATTTATAGAATTCGTTTGTGCGCTAACACTTACTGCACTTATTAATATAAAAAATAAGGGAAATAATTTCAACCTTGTTATCATGCTTTGTAATTATCTTGGTTAGGTAAAGCTGGAGTTATAGCTGGGTAGTTTAGGAATTGTAAAAATATGCGTTTTCTTTAAACAGCAAATAAAAATATTAAAGGACATATATTAGATTAGACATAATTTAGAAGAGAATGCTGCTTTATATAAGATAACTCTTGAAAACGGCGAAGAATCTATCTTATTGTATGTGTAACATAATTACTATGATCTAAATATTTTAAACGAAGCATTTGTGAATACTTTGCAAAAGTATCATTATTGCCTTGAAAATTGCTCTCAGTCTTTGAAACTTTCTAAGTAAAGTAATTATATTCGCATTAGTTAGGCGCCACCCGCCTAACAATAATCAGGAAAACCTTTCGTTAATAAAATTGCTAAACGAATGCACATGTTAAAGTTATTATCTGCTAAAATTATTTTTATCCTTGTTGTTGTTTCCTTATCATTTATTTCTTGTAAAAATGGAAGCATCTTTAGCAAGAAAAAAGACAAATCTTCGGCTACAGGATGGAACTATGATGATAAAAATTATGGTAATTTCCATGTTTTAAAATCTCAACAACAAAAAGCCGGTCCGGGTCTTATATTTGTTCAGGGCGGCACTTTTACTATGGGTGCAAAGGAAGAAGATGTAATGGGCGACTGGAATAATATTCCACGCCGTGTTACAGTTAATTCTTTTTATATTGATGAAACGGAAGTAGCTAACGTTCACTATCGCGAATATCTTTATTGGCTTGTAAATACATTTGACAACGATACTATGATAATGAGCAGGGCTTTACCTGATACGCTGGTTTGGAGAAGTGAATTAGCATTTAATGAACCTTATGTTGAATATTATTTCCGTTATCCTGCTTATAATTATTATCCTGTTGTTGGTGTTACCTGGGAGCAGGCGCACGACTTTTGTATCTGGAGAACAGACCGTGTTAATGAAAAAATATTAATTGATAAAGACTACTTAAATAAAAAATCTCCTTTAGCTGCAATGAAAGGAGGACAGGGAGACCAAACTTTTAATACAGATACATATTTAATGAACCCGGAGCTTATTAATAATAAAACTGCACCTAAAAAAGGTGGTTTAAAAGATATTAGCGGCAGAGCAAGAAAAGTAATAACATTTGAAGATGGTTTATTACTACCGGGATATCGTTTGCCTACTGAAGCGGAGTGGGAATATGCAGCCTATGGTATAATTAATCAAAATCCTAATCCAAGAAAGAAAGAGAAAAAACGTGGAGAAGAATTGATAGCAAATCAACAGGTTTATTCATGGAGCCACAATGTAAACGGTTTGCGTGATAACCGACGTGGCAGCTGGCAGGGTCAGTTTTTAGCCAATTTCAAAAGAGGTAATGGTGATAATATGGGTATTGCCGGCGGGTTGAATGATCGTGCTGCAATTCCTGGACCTATTAAATCTTTTTATCCAAATGGTTATGGCGCTTATAATATGAGCGGCAACGTGAGTGAGTGGGTTGGTGATGTATATAGGCCGCTTACATCTACTGATGAAGATGATTTTAATCCATATCGCGGTAATAAATTCCAGAAATTTTATAAAAATGGGCAGGGCGAATATGAAAGAGATACATCAGGACGCCTGAAAAAAGTTGATGTAACTGATTCAGAAAGCGTAAATCGCCGTAATTATCAAAAAGGTAATGTTATTAATTATCTTGATGGTGATTCAATATCTGGAGTTACCTATGGCTATGGCATTTCAACTTTAATAAGTGATAAATCAAGAGTTGTAAAAGGTGGAAGCTGGAATGATATGCCTTATTGGTTAGCTCCGGGCTCACGCAGGTATCTTGAAGAAGACCAGGCAAGCAGCACTATTGGTTTTAGATGCGCTATGACAAGGCTGGGAAGCCCGGAAGGAAATGGATTTAAAGAAGGAAATATTTTTGGAAAGCGAAAACAAAATAGCAGGAAGAAAAGATAATATTCAGTTTACAATCTAATACTTATTAGCCTCCCACCAAAGTCGGGAGGCTTTTCATTTTTGTTTGAACCATAAATTGCGATTGAAGGAATTTTAAAATTTATCTAAAATAAGTAATCAACTATAACTCTATTTCGTTACATTTTTTGCACCTCCTTTACACCTTATCCATTAGCTTTGTTTTTATGGAAATACAAGAGCTTTACCAGCTTTTTAAGAAATACCCTTCTATAAATATTGATACAAGAAAAGTAGAAAAGGGTGATATTTTCTTTTCACTAAGAGGACCAAATTTTAATGCTAACCATTTTGCAAAGCAGGCAATTGACGAAGGTGCAGCCTATGCAATTGTTGATGAAGAATTAAATTTAAATAATAAAAAAATAATTAAAACTGATAATGTATTAGTAGCGCTTCAGCAATTAGCAAAGCATCATCGTGAGCAATTTAATATTCCTTTTATTGCTATAACCGGCAGCAATGGTAAAACAACAACAAAAGAGCTTGTACATGAAGTTTTATCTACTACTTATAAAACATATACCACCGAAGGAAATTTAAATAACCACATAGGTATTCCTTTAACCATACTTAAGATTGGGCTTGATGCGGAGATAGCAGTGATAGAAATGGGCGCTAATCATCAAAAAGAAATTGAAGGCTATTGCTTATATACTATACCCACCCATGGACTTATTACAAATATTGGCAAAGCACATCTTGAAGGATTTGGCGGAATAGAAGGCGTTAAACAAGGGAAAGGAGAACTATTTGATTTTCTTAAAAAAAATAACGGAACCGCTTTTGTGAATTGCGATGATGATTATTTAAAAGAGATAAGTGCCGGAATAAAAAATATTACATACGGAACTTCAGAAGGGTTTATTACAGGAAAAGCAAACATGAATACTTCCTTTCTGGAAGTTGAGATTACGAATGGCGCAAGTATTGGCACAATAAAAACACAATTAGTAGGACAATACAATTTACAAAACGTAATTGCAGCAGTAACTATTGGCAACCATTTTAATGTTACAGACGAAAAGATAAAAACTGCGATTGAAAATTACACGCCGTCCAACAGCCGTTCACAATTAATAAAACAAGGCGGCAATACAATCATATTAGATGCTTATAATGCAAACCCGGCTAGCATGAAAGCAGCTATTGAAAACTTTGCGCAAATGCAGGGAGACAATAAAATATTGCTGTTAGGCAGCATGATGGAACTTGGCCACGAAAGCGAAAAAGAACATACGGAAATTATAAAGCTCATAGATAAATATAAGTGGAAAGATGTGATTTTAGTTGGCAATAATTTTAAAGGTACCAACCACGCTTATACATATTTAGAGACTTCTTTAAGCGCTAAAAAATGGCTAAAAGATCAGCACTTCCAGAATTCGCAATTACTGGTTAAAGGATCACGAAGTATACAAATGGAAAAAGTGTTAGAAGAATAAAGTAAGGGATGATGAAGTTCAACTTTACCTTCCCTTTCTCTATTTCTACTATCTTTTGATTCTAACCTAATACCCCGGGTTTTGCACAATCACCAATTTTGTATTAGTGTCTATCTCATGTTGCGGAATAGGCAATAATAAATGTTCGGGAGTTACATAACCCTGTAAATCTGTGCCGGGGGTAGGTATTTAAAATAATGGACGCTATGTTCAATGGCAAAATGATTTTTCATAACGCTAATTGCATTTGTTGTTAGTGTTGTAGTGTAGCGATCCAGGTCAAACCAGCGGTGATTTTCGCGAAAGCAAATTCCAGTCTTCTTTCATTAGCCAATGCCTGTTCAAAAGCTGGCAAAAAAATGGTTACAACATCAGCATCTCCAAAATTCTGACATCCTGATTAAGGGTTTGAGAAGTATACAGATGAAAAAAGTTTTGATAGTTGATTAATCCAATTTTTAGATTAAGTTTACCTGATACTACCTATTATAACACCCTTGCCCAATTCATTTAAAAATTGGTATTTTTATTTTTCCGACTATCTTATCAAAGAACGAGTAAAACTTATCATTTCTTACGGATGTTATTTCACAATTAGCCTAAATGAAAAAAATTTTATTGGTCGAAGATGATCGGGAAATTACCGAATTACTAAATCTTCATTTTGACGCTAGTTTATATACTCTAACATTTTCTAATAATGGAAAAGATGCTTTAGATAAAATCTCCCTGGAAAATTTTGACCTTATTATTCTTGATATAAACCTCCCTGAAACCAGTGGATTGGAAATATGTAAACAGGTAAGAAAAGATAATTTACATACACCGCTTATGATGCTTACCTGTAGGGCTGAAGAAAGCGATAAGGTATTGGCATTGGAATTAGGTGCAGATGATTATGTATCCAAACCTTTTGGTATACTGGAATTGATGGCAAGAGTAAAAGCTTTGCTGCGAAGAACTGACCACCATTTGGTTAATAGTGAGGAACCGATTAAAGAAATTATATATAAAGATCTGCATATTGATAAGGATAAAAAAAAGGCCTCTTTAAAAGGTGAACGCCTCGATCTTACGCCAAAAGAATTTGATCTTTTATTATTGCTGGCAAGCAACCCCGGAAAATCTTTTACACGTGAGGAATTACTAAAGAAAATTTGGGGACTGGCATTTGCAGGTTATGAGCATACTATCACAGCTCATATAAACAGGCTCAGGATAAAAATAGAATCAGACTTAAATCATCCTAAATATATTCTAACCTCTTGGGGAACTGGTTATAGATTTTCAGAATGAAAGCAAAAAGATTCAGCATTTTCAGGCGTATCGCCATATTGGTATTCGCATTAATAACCATCCTCGGAGTATTATTTATGGCATTAACTTACTATGCCACTACCCATTACCATCTTGCAAGCACACAACTGCTAAACAAAGATGTAGCTGCCCACATTGCAAAGTTTGCTTCACCTTTTGATCGTTACGGAGTTAACAAGAGAAGGGCTGATTCTATTTTTAAAAATGTCATGATCTTGAACCCGAGCACTGAGGTATATTTTTTAGATTCTACCGGTAACGTTATGGATTTTTATGGCCCTAGTAAAGAAATCAAACTTTGGAAAATACCATTAGAAAATATTGATAAATACATCTCTTCAAAAGGAGAGGAATATATAAAGGCTCCCGATCCAAGAGGCCCATCTAATTCGAAAATATTTTCTGCTGCTGAAGTAAAGAGTAATTCAAAAAAGCTGGGCTTTATCTACGTTGTACTTGGTAGTAACGAATATAGAAATGTTAGTGAAATGCTTTTTAACAGCCACATCAGCAACCTAGCCATCAAGGCTTTTGTTTTTATAACATTATTATCAATTGCTATTTCATTACTCTATATCCAAAGAATACAAAAAAGTTTTAACAGGATGGTGAATGTTCTGGAAAAATTTCAGAATGGAGATTTTAATGCACGCTTTAAAATAAAAGATAATGATGAACTGGCGCCAGTTTCACAGGCATTTAATAAAATGGCAGATTTACTTACTTATAATATTAATCAGCTTACAAAAGCTGAAAATGAAAGAAAAGATTTCATAGCAAATATTTCTCATGATCTGCGAACACCTTTAGCCATTGCAAAAGGTTATGCTGAAACTTTACTGATAAAAAAAGCCGAAGGTACTTTAGCTCCGAAGGAATTGGAGGATTATGTAAACATGATCCTAAAAAAAATTGCTCAATTAGAACATATGGTTAGTAATTTATTTGAAATAACTAAAATGGAGTCTCCTGGGTTTAAAGCTAAAAAAGAACCATTTGTTCTTTCAGAGATTGTGCAGGAATCCGTTAATACTTTTCAGCTAAATGCGTTGGAAAAAAAAGTAATCCTAAAGTGCATACAATGCCAGTACCACGTATGGGTAAATGCTGATATAAGATTGATGGAAAGAGTAATTCAAAATCTTATTGACAATGCAGTTAAAAGTACTTCAGAAAATGGTGTGGTTCAGGTTGGGATGGAAGTAAAAAATAACTACCTGGTATTTAATATAGAAAACAACGGCGCCCCGCTAGCCGACGATTTATTACAATGGATCAATAATCATGAAAATGAATTCGAACAATACCTTGGCAAACCAATATCCGGGCTTGGGTTATCAATAGCTAAAAAAATTCTTTCCCTACATAATTCTTCGCTGCAGGTGTATAGAAATAATGATAGTAATATTTTTACTTTTAGTATAGAAATATATAATCGGGATCTCCCATAACAAATATTTTTTATTCCCCACATTTTCATCAGCAGGGTATTGCTTTCCTCAAATAATTTATAAAAATTTTTATTAAAAAGATTGAATACTTAAAATATACAAATAATATATTTCTGTGATTATTACTAAAAACCTGAGAAGGGGCTGCTCTATAATAGTTTAAAAACCCCTGCTATCTTTTTTTAATTACCATGCAATCTATTTTTTAAAGAATTAAAATGTTATCCTTCTGTGATAACTTTTTGGCATACTGGATTACTGTTTGTATCTCCTCTCTATAATTAATACCAGTTACAATTAAATAAAATTACCAATGAAAAAAAATATTAACTCCTTCGCATTATTTTCCCTAACTGTAATTGCAATGGTCATGATAGCTTTATCAGGTACCATTTTTTCCTGCGGTTCAGGCAGCAGAACTTCAATGTCAGATAATACAATCAAGAATCAGGAAGGCAATACAGCAGCAATGAAAGAGGGCGCTGAAATTTTAGTAGCAGCAGCCATGCAAATGAATATGAGCAAAGAGGATTTTATGAAGAAGCTAGTTTATAAAAATAGATTCACTGCCAGTCAAAATGTATTTTTCCCAAGTACTGTAGCGATTGATTTTACAAAGAAATTGGTTACGCTGCCTGTTTATAAAGGTATTGGGCCTAGTGGAAATCCAACATATTACATTATCACCGAAGCAGCTGATTATGATGTGGCTAAGATGATGGGATTAAATTATGCTCCGAAGCTCGCTAATGGTCGTGGTACAGCCGGCAGTCAGCAGGTTA
>JBPCQG010000105.1:0-3984 GCA_050998315.1 Chitinophagaceae bacterium | reverse complement strand
AGGTTTGGAATCCTGCAACCGATACATACATAGCAACCCAATATAGTGTTGAAGATTCAGATGTTGGTAAGGCTGCTCATAAAAAGATATTGTGCGATCAGCTTGGATTGAATGAAAAAAAGTCCTTAATAATTTTTATTGGAAGATTGGTTGGAGAGAAGGCTGCGGATCTTTTACCGCAGGCAATTGCTGATTCGATCTATCATATTAATGGTGAAATGAATTTTTGAATTTTGGGAAGCGGAGATCCGCATGTAGAATATCAATTGGAGCAGATGAATGGTAAGTTTATGGGATACTATAATTCGCAGATTGGATATAATGAAGGGCTTGCTCACCAAATGTATGCAGGTGCAGATTTTTTATTAATGCCAAGCAGGGTAGAACCCTGTGGTTTAAACCAGATGTATGCGATGCGGTATGGTACAATACCCATAGCTAGAAGAACGGGTGGCTTAAACGATACAGTAAAAGATATGGGTGAACAAGGTGGTTATGGTATTTGTTTTAACCAGGCAACCGTTGGCGATATAACTAATTCAGTTTATCGTTCAGTACAATTATTTAAAAATAAAAAAAAAGTGGACGACATAAGAAGAACTATTATGCAAATTGACTTTAGCTGGGAAAACAGTGCAGGTCAATATATCGGTATCTATCAAACCATTTAAATATATTTTTATGACCATCAGCGATTCTATCATTTCAGTTATTCTCGGCGGCGGAGCCGGCAGCAGGTTATACCCCCTAACAGCAGCAAGAAGCAAGCCTGCAGTACCTATTGCAGGCAAGTACAGGTTAGTGGATATACCTATCTCTAACTGTATAAATTCAGGTATCAACCGCATGTTTGTATTAACGCAGTTCAATTCTGCTTCCTTAAACAGGCATATAAAAAATACTTATCAGTTTAGTTTATTCAGCAAAGGATTTGTAGATATCCTGGCAGCAGAACAAACGCCGGATAACGCAACGTGGTTTCAGGGAACTGCAGATGCTGTAAGGCAGTCAGTAAGGCATTTTGAAACCAGTGATTTTGATTATGTCCTTATTTTATCGGGTGATCAGTTATACCAAATGGATTTTGCAGAGATGTTTGAACATCATGTAAAAAATAAGGCAGACATAACCATTGCAACCATTCCCGTTACTGAAAGAGAAGCTCCTGAATTTGGAATTCTTAAATCAAATGATGAACACACTATCACTTCTTTTATTGAAAAGCCAAAACAAGAAATTTTGCCCGACTGGGTAAGTGATACAGGAGATGAAATGAAGGCTCAGGGTAAATTATATCTTGCTTCAATGGGAATTTATATTTTTAACCGGAAAATCTTATTAGATCTGCTTCAGACAGAACATAAAGATGCCGCGGATTTCGGTAAAGAAATTATTCCTTCATCAATCAGTAAATTTAAAGTTGGTAGTTTTCAATATGATGGCTATTGGACAGATATTGGAAATATTTATTCGTTCTTTGAAGCAAACCTTGCGCTTACCTTAGAACTTCCCCCGTTTAACTTATTTCACAATACAAAAACCGTTTACAGCCGGGCAAGAATGTTGCCGCCTGCAAAAATCAGTGGAACTACTTTTAAAAGTGCACTTATTACTGAAGGTTGTATAATTCATGCTGCTTTAATTGAAGGCAGTGTTATAGGGATAAGAACAAGAATTGGATTGGGCACAACAATTATAAGCAGCTACATAATGGGAAGCGACTATTATGAAACATTGCAGGAAATAAATTATGACCACGAAAAAGGTTTACCAAAAGTAGGAATTGGGGATGACTGCTACATTAAAAATGCTATAGTTGATAAAAACTGCCGGATAGGTAATGATGTAAAAATAAATGGTGGAGCTCATTTGCCTGACAGTGATCATGCACTGTACACTGTAAAAAGTGGAATTGTTGTTATAAAGAAGGGCGCTGTGCTGCCGGATGGATTTGTAATTTGATATTGAAATCTTATAGCAATGTCGTCCATTCAAACCTGCTTTTTTGTTGTTTAACTTCATTGGCATCATTACTCCACCTATACCAATCTTTAGTACGTTCGTTCAAAGTGAATTTTAAATCTTTCAACGTATAATTTTTTTTAACCGATACCGGTTTAATTAAATTTTCGTTCACCTGGTTAAGGTTTACTTTAGTAGCTATCCAGGATGTAAATAGTCTCGGGATGGTAACGCCTAAAATCATTCCCGGTAATCCATTAATAGAACATGGGCCTCCCGGAATCATGATTTCATCTGTATAAAAAGCAAACACATATACACTATCAAAAATTTTTGCAACAGCCTTCCTGCAATTAAAGCCTACAATTACTCTATTCTCATTTGTAAGCTTCCATTCTAAAGCAGGTATGGTATCTTGTACATTAAAATTTGAGCCATATACGTTTTTCTGCATATTAAAAAACCCAGCGTTATAATCAAAATACCAAACATTTTCCTCATCGCTTTTCCTTAAAAACTCTGGTATTTTTACAGATGGATCCCAGTGATCAAACTTGTAAACACTCTTATTGTTTGCAAAAGTATAAGTGTAATAGCCGGTTTTAAATGTGGGCAAATTTTCTTTCAACATTTCATCCCACATATTATTACCCAATGTTTTTTTGATGTTTGCTTTTACTTCATATTCAATTACAGCTTTACTGATAAATTGTTGTGCATGTAAGCTAAAAATTGAGAAGAGAGTAATCCCTAAAAAATATATTTTTACTTTCATATCATATTTTTTAAAATAACTATTTTGCCTGTGCAGATTTATTTTTAAAATTCCAGGTAAACCCCGCTAAAAAATATCTTTTTAATCTGTCATTAATAACCTCAGTATATGTGTTACCATAAAAGTTTCTCTGGATACCTACATTTTGATTTAATAAGTCTCTAACAGATAGATAAGCTGTGAATTCATCCTTTTTAAACGTACGCTGTAAACGGGCATTTAGGATATGGGTATTTAATGCGGAATTAAATTGAAGCGTTTTCTGACGTGAGTAAAACTGATAATCAGTGATGATAGACCATATCTTTTCAATATAAATTGTTGAATTAACATACAACGTATTTATATAGTAATGAATTTTAGTGTTGTTTTGAGAAGTTGTGCTGCTGTTATAAGTAAAGTTGTTATTTATGGAGATATCATATTTTTTTTCTTTTGCTTTAGACAATCCAACTGAAAGGCCGGCATTAACATTTTTAGAAAAGCTTAATTTGCTGTTTATTATATCAGCATATTTATTATAACTTAAATTAGGATTAATATTAACTCTTGTATCAAGTTTCTTTATTTTAAACCCGCCACCGCTCCACAGGTTTATAGATATATTTCCATTAGTGTTTACAGGTTGTGATATTGTTTTGCCAGAATCAATATTAATAGTTCGGCTATTGGTAATTGAATTACTAGTAACCCTCGCATTCAATGATATATATGTATACAGATCCTTAAGGAAATTATAACTGTTGTGTGATAGATTGAATGAGTTGGTAAAAGAAGGTTTTAAGTCAGGGTTGCCAATGAATTGATTAAAATAATCATTATTATTTCTTAAAGGTTGTAACTGATATATGGTCGGCTGCCTGGTGTTGCCATTATAATTAAACCTGATGCTGTGGTTTGGTTTGTAGGTATAGGTAATATTTGCTGTGGGATAAAAATTAATATAATTTCTTTTGTAATCTTTATTAAAAGTCAAATCTTTTAAATCAAAATTTGTAAACCCAAATCCAGAACCAACATTGATTTTTAATTTTTTATCCGCATAATTTATTTTAGCTGAGGGATTATTTTGAATGATACCTTGCTTAAACTGGTTAGTTAAAGAATCTACTTCAAAATCATATTTACCTGATGCCGCAGAATAGCTGTAAGTTAACTGATCATTAGTACCATGATTATAAGTTAGCTGGTAACCTAATTCTAACGAATATTTTTTACTTAACGGCTCAGTGTAAGTTAATTTAGCA
>JBPCQG010000074.1:0-12100 GCA_050998315.1 Chitinophagaceae bacterium | reverse complement strand
ACAATGCTTTACAACGATTATTATCCGAAAGAGATAATTCTATTGCATGGCTTATTAATCTTAAAAATGCAAATTGGGATAATACATATAAACATCCTTTGCTGGGAAATATTACAGCCGGAATGTTTTTATCAAGTTGGCTGGCTCATGATTATCTTCATATAAAACAAATAACCAAAATCAAATACGAGTATTTTAAAAAAATATCGGGAGATAAAGTTGCGTATGCAGGAGATTGGAAATAAGCCTCACCATCCTTAGTCCATGATTGTAGTTTGTAGTTTGTAGTTCCAGTCTTTTTGAAACATGTGGCTTATTGCTTTCAGCCTACCTTTTAATGTTCTCTATTTATTAGATAATCTGCTAACTCCATCAAAGGTTTTTTTCTTGCAGATAGAACTGCAATTTCTTCAAGGTGATGCATGGCAGCCTTGTAATATTTATCTTTTAATTCAGTAGCCCATGCATTAGCATTAGTGTCTTTATAAATTTTCAAAACATTTTCAACTTTATTAGGATCATTGCCGTTATTAAGATGTTCTAATCCTTTCAATTGCTCCTGTGTAGCAATTTCACTGGCATGTATAGATAAAAAAGTTTTTTTATTGGAAAGAATATCCCCGCCTACCTGCTTGCCAAATTTTTCCGGATTTCCGAATGCATCTAAATAATCATCCTGCACCTGGAAAGCAATTCCCAGGTTCTTTCCAAACTCATATAAATGTTTTTGATTGCCTTCGCCTGCGCCGCCTAAAATAGCGCCAAGTTGTAAACTTGCAGCAAGCGCTACAGAAGTTTTTAATTCTATCATATTCATGTATTCATCAAAACTTACCTTTTCTCTTTTTTCAAAATCCATATCAAGTTGTTGCCCTTCGCAAACTTCTTTTGCAGTTTTATTGAATAGCCTTATAACTTTTTGCAAATAATCTTTATTTATTTTATTCACGTAATCATACGCCACTACCAACATCACATCGCCGGCAAGCAAAGCCGTTGCTTCACCAAATTTGTTATGAACTGTTTCCATTCCACGCCGCAATGGCGCTTTATCCATTATGTCATCGTGTATCAAAGTAAAGTTGTGAAATAATTCAATGGCAGTGGCAACATGCCATGTATCAGGATTTATGTTATTCATTAATTCATTACCCATCAAACACAAAACAGGTCTTATCCTTTTACCACCCAGCGATAAAATATATTGTGAGGGGTCATACAAAGAGCCCGGCGCTTCCGGGAAATGCCTTACACTAAATTTTTCTTCAAAGAGGGTAGAAAGTTCCTGGAATGAATGCATGGTATTTTTTGTGAAGTAAGAAGTAAGAAATAAGATGTAAGATTATGTTTTCTTTTCAAAGTCCTGCCACGTATCATGCAGCTTCCATAACTTACCGCCTATTATTTCTGCTTTATGAATTAAATCTTCAAAGACTTCTGTGGAAATGTATTTGCAATCCAATGCTGAAATGGTCCAGGATGTGGTGTCTTCTAAGGAACCATTTGAATCCACCAAATGCCTTTTGAAACTATTGATATAAACTCGTTTCCCCCAGCCTTCTGCAATATTAGCTTTTACAGAACGCGACGAACGACGTATCTGATCAGTCAAACTATACTTTTCTTCAGGCGGAAATTTTAATGTGAGTTGAAAAATTTCTTTAGCAAATTGTCTTGATAATTTATAAATATCTAAATCAAGAAATGTTTTTATAGGCATATATTTTATTTCTTTTCTCTGTCTTTTTTCTTCTTTTCCCTTCCCTTATGCTTCTTACTCCTCAATTCAGGCTGCCCATCTTTTAATTCATACTTCATACTTCTTACATCAGAATTTTCATGTGGCTTCATCACCCATTCATAATCTAGCTGTCGTTTTGCAAGATTAGCTGCCACAACTTTTATCGTAACAATATCTCCCATTCTAAATTTTCTACCGCTCCGCAATCCTACCAAAGCATAATCAGTTTCATTTAATCTAAAATCATCATACTCTGAAAGGTCTCTTACTGAAACAAGACCTTCGCATTTGTGTTCTACTGTTTCAACCCAAAAACCAAAGGAAGACACTCCATTGACAACGCCTTCAAATTCCTCTCCCAGAAAGTTCTGCATATACTCAACCTGTTTGTATTTATTGGCAGCTCTTTCAGCCTCCATTGCGGAACGTTCTTTTGTACTGCTGTGTTTACATTTCTCTTCCATCTTTTTATCAGGGTGGATATTTTTCTCCAGCAATTGTTCTAAAACACGATGTACTAAAATATCAGGGTAACGCCGAATGGGAGATGTGAAATGACAATAGTGTTCAAACCCCAACCCATAGTGACCAATATTTTCAGAAGTGTAAATTGCTTTAGCCATTGTACGTATACCAAGCTGTTCCAACACATGCTGTTCAGGTTTGCCGTGAACATCCTTCAACATTTGGTTGAACGATGCTGCCACGGCAGCCTCATCATCCAGGTCAAACTTATAACCGAATTTCCTGGCAAAAGCAACAAAAGGTTTCAGCTTATCGTCATCCGGTTTATCATGTATGCGGTAGGGGAATGGAATTAGTTTTTTATTCACCTTAATTTTTGAAACATACTGAGCAACTGTTCTGTTCGCAAGCAGCATAAACTCTTCGATTAGCTGGTGGGCTTCTTTACTTTCTTTTATAACTATGCCAGTAGGCTTCCCATGTTCATCTAATGTAAAGCGAACCTCAGTTGAGGAAAAATTAATGGCGCCGTTTTTAAATCTTTGTTTACGAAATTGCTGAGCCAGATCATTAAGTAATAAAATTTCGTGAAGATGATCTCCTTCTTTTTTTTCAATTATTTCCTGCACTTCTTCATAAGTAAATCTTCTGTTAGAATGAATAATGGTTTTACCCATCCAGTAATTGTTTACTTCGCCTTTTGTATTTATTTGAAAGATAGCTGAGAAAGTAAATTTATCTTCGTTAGGTCTTAATGAACATAACTCATTTGAAATTTTTTCAGGTAACATCGGGTTCACCCTGTCGGGCAAATACACACTGGTAGCCCTGTCATACGCACTTTCATCCAGTGCTGTTCCTGGTTTTACAAAATGGCTAACATCGGCAATATGCACCCCTATCTCATAATTATCATTCTTTAATTTTCTTATTGAAATTGCATCATCAAAATCTTTTGCATCTATAGGGTCTATGGTAAAAGTGAGTATCTCACGGCAGTCTTTTCTTTTTAAAATTTCTTCATCATCTTTATTTTCATTCAGCTGTGCGGTCTCTTCTAAAACTTCTTTACTAAATTTCAAAGGGAAACCACTCTCAATAAGGATTTCCTTCATAGCCATATCGTTAACATCTTTTGCCTGAAGAACGCTTACCACTTCCCCTTCAGGTTTTTTTTCCCCATCTTCCCAGTTAATTAACCTGGCAACAACCCTGTCTTTATCTTTAGCTCCATTGAGTTTTTTTAAACTCACATAGAAATCAGGCATTGGCTTTTGAGTGTCGGGAGTAAAAAAAGCAAAATTTTCACTCACTTCTATATTGCCAATAAATTCTGTTTGCTTTCTTTCTAAAACTTCTTCTACTTTGCCCTCAGGTCTTTTGCCATTGTGTTCTTTTATGCTTACGCGTACAGTATCACCATGAAGTGCTTTACCAAAATCGTGGGAACGAATAAAAATATCTTTTTCAACACCTTCAACAATTACATAACCAATTCCAGAACGTGTAATATCTAATTTTCCTTTTACAAATTTTGTTTTATTCCTAAAATCCTTACCCTTTTTCTTACTCATGCATTCATACTTAAAATCAATAATTATTTGTTTGCAAAATACGCAAAGTCCTTTACATAGATTGTAAAGCTGTATGTATCGTACATTCGTAACAACGATGAAATCAAGAATAATTACACGAACCATCTGGATACTTTCTCTTGTAAGTTTATTTATGGACATGGCAAGTGAAATGCTTTACCCTGTAATGCCTGTGTTTTTAAGGAGTATAGGATTTTCGATTCTTCTTATTGGCGTGCTGGAAGGATTTACTGAAGCTTTAGCAGGATTAAGTAAAGGTTACTTCGGTAAAAGGAGTGATGCTACGGGAAAGCGTTTGCCATTTGTACAACTGGGTTATGCATTAAGTGCCATTTCAAAGCCGATGATGGCTGTTTTTATTTATCCTTTGTGGATTTTTTTTGCAAGGACTATTGATAGGTTGGGAAAGGGAATACGAACAGGTGCCCGGGATGCAATGCTGAGTGATGAATGCCTGAATGAAAATAGGGGAAAGGTGTTTGGCTTTCACCGAAGTATGGATACGATGGGTGCAGTGATTGGTCCTGCCATAGCTTTGGCATATCTATACTATAATCCTGAAAATTATAAAACTCTTTTTATCATTGCATTTTTCCCCGGAGTATTTGCCCTGCTCTTTACTATTTTAATTAAAGAAAAAAAGCAATCTGCGGATAATGCAGCAAAAAACGTTGATACAGGTTTACAGGGAACTAAATGGAGTTTTTTTTCTATTTTTTCTTATTGGAAAAATAGCACCGTTGAATATAAAAGATTGCTGATTGGATTATTGCTTTTTGCAACCTTCAACAGCTCGGATGTTTTTTTATTATTAAAAATGAAGGAAAGCGGATTAACGGATACAGCAGTGATAGGAGTATATATTTTTTACAATCTCGTATTTGCGCTTCTGGCATATCCTATTGGTATTTTGGCTGACAAGCTTGGATTAAAAAAAATATTTATTTCCGGGTTATTTGTTTTTGCTATAGTGTATGCAGGATTTGCGGTTAATAACAACCTCATCATTTTTTTTGTATTATTTTTTTTATATGGGTTGTATGCAGCGGCTACAGAAGGCATTTCCAAAGCATGGATAAGTAATATTGTAAATAAAGATGAGACAGCAACTGCAATTGGTACTTACTCAGGATTACAAAGCATCTGCGCTTTGCTTGCCAGCAGCCTTACGGGATTTTTATGGTTCACCTTCGGATCAATAACAACATTTACCATTACAGCTTGTGTAACAGTTTTAGTAATTTTATATTTATCAAATACCCGTTCCAAATTCCAAAAAGCAGGCACACGTTTCACATTGTTGGAGGAGACTTAACTACTTTTTTTGGTAATATATTTTTTTATTATGAGAAATTATGATACAGTTACTGAAGCCGTGAAAGGTTTAAAAGAAAGAGGCTATAATATTGATTTTAATATTGCGTTTGATAAATTGATTTGCTCTGATAATAATATTTGCCTGCGTCCTGATGAATTTGAGATTGTAGAAGTGCACAGGTTTGAAGGCGATTCCAATCCTGATGATGAAGATGTTGTTTATGCAGTTGAATCAAAAGATGCCCGCCCGGATGACCCGGTCGGATGGGGAAAACTTAAAGGAGTAATTACAAGTGCTTTTGGTTTATATGCAGATCCTGTATCAAACAAAATAATTCAAAAGTTATCAATGCATAAATAAATGCTGCAAATCATCTAAATTATTGCCAATGCATTCTCAACTATATCACCTGATCGGAATAAAACATTTTTGAGGACGGTTCGCCACTTATCTTTTTTTCTTGCTAAAAACTCCAGGTCTATGCTAAAGTGAATGAACTCTTCATTTTTGTGCATGCTCCATTATTGCTTTTGCATCTTTATCTTTTTCTACACTTATCCGCTGCTCATACCAATTAATTGCATCAGCTTCTTCAATAAGTGATTGTATCATCTTGGCAAACGTTCTTGTTTCCTGTGATAATTCTTCTGGAGGTTCATGATATTGTTCTGTTGGCATATTAACTTTTACCTCAAGATACATTATCAAGTATTTTGATGATGCTTTTAAGCATCATCAGCTAAGAAAAAAATTGGAGAAGAGATAGATTCTTTTTCTTTTAAAATAATTTCTGCTTAAATTAAAAATCATTTCTTTGAGTATACCGCATAGCCATATGCTTTGCACGAAATCGTAATATATCCGCTTGCATTTGTAGTTACATCAGGGTTATCCCCTGTGTAATCTTTAAGAACTGTATTAGCCCAAATAGTTTGCACTTTTCTCTGTATATCTGTTCCAACATTAAAATAGGCAATCAAACCGGGAGTACCGTTTCTTCTAAAAACATCCTGCAAAAGGCGTGGATGCAATCAAAAGACAAACAAACAAGCGTTTTAAAGAAGCAAGATTAACCGAAGAATACATATTTATATTTTTAAAAGGAAATCAATCTTAATTAATAAGTATCATGTTGGGGAGTTAAAAATTTAGCCAGGTTTAGAGGTGTGTATTTTTTAAATAATAGAGTATGTAAATGTAGCTAATATGCGGATTGGCAAATGATAAAATATTCAGCAAATGTTATAAAAGCTTTGAATCAATCTTTATTCGATTCGTATAAAATAGTAAGGTATGCAGACTATTATTTTTCTTTCAGCAACTCATCTATGGTTGCGTAAAACTCCTTTTTATATTCTTCGTAATGCATACCGGTACCTGGACCAAAAAATCCTGTATCAAACTTTCTAACCTTTCCTTTTTTATCAATGATGATGGAAGAAGGAAAAACTTTTATCCGGGTTACCTGTGGTAAAGTCTTTTCTGTTCTTAATGAATCAGAAACTTTAACCCCTGTTACCAGTATTGGGTATTGAATTTTATAGCGTTGCTGAAATTTTTGAAGGCTTTTTACTGAACGGTTAAAGTCTGTGCTATACTCATATGCCAGTGCAACTGCCTCAAAGCCGCGCTGTTTATTTTTGTTGTAATATTCACTTAAAAAAGCGGTTTCATCCATGCAGTTGGGGCACCATGAGCCGAGTATCTGTACCACTACAACTTTATTTTTAAACCTGCTGTCGTTTATGGAGACATCTTTACCATTAAGATCCGGAAAACGAAAATCAAGTTTCTCTTCGCCAGGCTTCAGATACATTGCCACTGCATCAGTAACCACTTTTGCATTGGCATCTTTTACAGCAGTCCAACCTTCCTTGCCTTTTGCTCCTGAATAAAACATTCCGTTTATTATTTTATTATTGTTTATAATATCTGCAGTAAATAAAAATGCATGAGCGCCATCAAAAGTGGAAAGCTGAAGTTTATTTCCATAAACAATACCATCAAGATATCGGTAATCACCGGAAGGAGTTAAAAATGTTCCCGAAATTTTATTGCGGGTTTGTTTAAATTCTGCAATAGATGCATCGGCTTTTGTTTTATCCCCTGCAAATGTAACTGCCCATCTGCCCGAGATATTATTTTTAGCCTTCTGCATTGTAGTGTCAATACTTTTATATGCATTGAATGGGAGCACCTGGTCAATGCCTGAAGTTCCTTTTATCCAAACACCTTCCCATTTGTCAGCAGTTACACGGGCTTTGAAAGAAGATTCAAAAACAGGCATTTTTATAAACACCGAGTCTTTGGTAAAGAGAATATTGTCAACTTTTATTTTTTCAGCTGCATTAAGTATATATAGTACAGTTTTTTTATTTTGCTCTTCAAGCTTAAAATTGAAAATTATATTGTTGCTATCAGGACGGTGAATTAAAGCCTGCCAGTAAGTAACAGGTTTTACCTTTTGTGAAAAACCAGCAATATTGATAAATAATAAAAGTGCAGTTCCAATCTTAAACATGATAACCTTTTTTGTGATCGCAAAGGTCAGCATTATCATTCAACAAGAAATTGATTAAATGATCTTCCTGTATCTTATAACATTATTTTTACATTATTTAATTTATAGGTATATGCGATCTATTCTACTTTGTTTACTGCTCTTTGTTTCTCTTGATGCAAGCTGTCAGAAATATTTTCTATTCATCGGCACCTATACCGGCAGTGGCAGTAAAGGAATTTATGTTTACACTTTTGATGCTGCTACGGGGAAAGCGCAGTGGCTAAGTAATACGGAAGGCGTTATCAACCCATCTTACCTGGCTATTGCCCCCAGGGGTTCATTATTATATGCGTGCACTGAAACAAGAACTGCAGATGCCGGGGGCATAAGCGCTTTCCGGTTTGATCATAAAAAAGGCAAGCTCACATTTATAAATAAGCAGTCAAGTGGTGGGGATAATCCGGCATACGTGTCCGTTAATAATACGGGCAAGTGGGTTATTGCCGGTAATTACTCAGGAGGAAGTTTATCTGCCTTCCCCGTTAACGGAGATGGAAGCCTGCAGCCCTTCGCTCAGTTAATAGAGCATTCAGGTAAAAGTGTAAATAAAGAGCGGCAGGAAAAACCGCATGTGCATGCAACCGTTTTTTCACCGGAAGGAGACCAACTGTTTGTACCCGATCTTGGCGTAGACAAAGTGATGATCTATAAATTTAATGCGACAGCACAAAAGCCATTAGTGCCTGCATCGCCTGCGTTTGTAAGCACAAACCCCGGCAGCGGACCGAGACATTTTATTTTTCATCCAAATAAAAAGTGGGCTTATTTAATCGAAGAAATGGCAGGTTCTGTTGCAGCATACAGTTATATAAAAGGAAAGTTGAATGTAGTGCAGCAAATTGCAATACATCCGGATACTGTAAAGGAGAATTTTGGAAGTGCTGATATTCATATTTCTCCGGATGGCAGGTTTCTGTATGCATCTAACAGGGGAAGTGAAAATAATTTAGCTATTTTTTCAATCAATCGTATTACAGGCAAGTTATTACTTGCGGGCTATCAATCTACAATGGGTACTACGCCCCGCAACTTTACCATTGATCCTTCGGGGAATTATTTATTAGTAGCTAATCAAAAAACAGGTAACATAGTTATATTTAAAAGGGATATAAAAACGGGATTGTTAACATATACGGGTGATCAGATCAATATTCCCGAACCTGTTTGTTTAAAAATGATTAAGTGAACATGCCGACTTCATAATCAGATTGCTTCACCTAATCTTCCTCATAAAAAGCTACATTCTTTTCAGATAAGAACTCTTTTATTATATCTACATGGATACACTGCCCGAGGTGTATGAATGAGTAATTGGATACTTTTTTAATTTTATTTTCTAAAAGTATTTCTTTATCAATCATATCAAAACCAAGGTGAAGGTGTTTTGTAGAAAATTGCATACCGTAAACAACCCCTCTTTCATTAAATAATGAACCGCCACTCTGTCCTCTTAAGCCCGGTGTGCTTAGTTCTATTCCATACATCTTATTGTCTTCAACTAAAAACCTGGTGACCATTCCTTCAGTGGGAAACCTCGGTGAACCTTGATTTCCGATCTGTGTCCATTCAATATCGTCAGTTACTTCGTTATACCTGAAATTATTAAATTCAGGAAATGGAAATCCTAAACGGCATAGAAAATTCCCCTGCCTTATTTTTGACGAATCCTTCAAAAATTTTGCATAGCCTTTATAATGAAGTGTTTTATAATCATTAAATTTTAAAATTGCCAGGTCAAATTTTGGATGAAGATGCCAGGTAAATCCTGACATAGAATCAACACAATCAACGAACGTATTTTTTATTTGAATTATAGTTTCCGCAGTGAATTTATATTTCATCTCAAGTCCTTTTAGCCTTGCCTTTAATTTCCCGTCTTTGGGTATGCTGTCTCTTTCTTTTTTAAATTCCAGGTAGGTGTTATTAATTTTTTCTGAAGCTGCAAGCAGGTCAATCACATGTTTACAGGTAATTGCATAGCCTTCATCATTTACAAAAAAGAGTGTTGCTGACCCTGGTATTATTTGTTTTCCTGCATAAGTTCTTGAAATAGTATTTACAGGTCTTGTAAAAGAGGATACAGCTTCTATTGAGTTTTCAAACATTGGTTGGGGTATGTGTAGTTATTTTGTAATAGCGGGATATATTTATGGTAAGTCATTGTAATGAAATACAACCCATTTGTCTCCCGAATATTTTTTTACAGACATGAGGTGAAGATACCAAATGTTTATAGTGCATTATTGCGCCGAGTCCCCGTTGGGAGACTCGGCTGGGGACATTTAAGGTTAGACTTTAGTTTTATTTTTTAATGACTCGAGAATTTTCGGAATAGTATTGTTCTCAAAATTTGTATTTAGAAAACCATCACAAAATCTATCAGTACGAATGATTACAGTTAATAATTTGCATAAAGTTACTTGATCAAATTGTTCTAAATCTTGTTTCGAATTCTTTAATATTAATTTTCCTTCTTCCCAATTTGTCCAATCAAAAGCAGGGATAATATTTAAATTATAAACTGTATCTATAAATTTATTTACGATTTCTGAATTCTTCCAGTAAGGTAGCTGCTTGATATCATTTTTCTGATCATCGAACTCAATTTCTCCAAGATATTCAGACTGTTTAATCTCTGGTAATAGCTCGAATACTTTTCTCCATTGATCTGCTTGAATTGTTTTGAGGTGGTCTTCTAATTTAGAAAGTTCTATCATTATTTGATTATGAAGCTTTTTTTATGATCCATTCTACGAGACCTGCAGAAATTGATAGTTCAGCAATTTTATCAAGGAAGTATAACTTAACTTCTGAGTCATTTGATAATTTTTAAATCTTGCGATGGCGAATGGACAATATAAAAAAATTTATCATGACTTAAGGCGGCAAATTCTTTTTGATATTCTAGTTCCCATGGCCGGTGTCTCACCGACCGTTCTATCTTTTTTGGTGGCGGTCGGTGCGGACACCGACCATGGAGTAGGTCTCCTAAATTATTTTTTGTTCTCTCCAGAAATTTTTGCTGGACAGAGCTCATGTCAATATAAAAAGGATTTTTATACATTAAATATGGTCATAAAAATTGTCAAAATGAGTATAATAATTGAATATAAGTTGAAAGATCTAAAATTAAATTTCTCTTTTCTCCACTGGATTAATGATAAAATGGGCAAAATTAATGTCAAGGCAATTACTGGTAACCAAAGAAGCTCGAAAATTGCACCAACAAAAGGAAAATGGTAAACATTTATTATTCTACTTAAAAACCAAAACGTAAATACTATTATACTCAATACAAAAAAAACTAAACTTGTTTTCGGTTTAATAAAAATGGGGGATTGATTTACCATGAGAGTGAATTGTTATAGAGTTTTCGCATTACTGCCAACGGGCAGGGCTTTATGCAGGTGGGGAATTAGAATTCCGTCTGCCCACAACCGCTGCTGATTGAAAATATTTTGTTGAAATTAAGAACTAAAGTTCAGCGATGTTTGTTAAGCCCGAACCACAGCTTGGATTTGCAATTGGTTGATGTGTGATGGTTAAGCCCCACTTGCACAAAACCCAATGTTAGCTGTTCGGGCTTTTGTTATTGTCACCTTGCCTTTTTATTTTGCTTCTTAGTTTGATAGCCGAAATACTATTAAATTAGGATTTGTCTCGTCAATAATTTCCGTTTTCTCAAAGTTAAATTTTTGAAGAAGTTTAGTTGAACTTCGGTTGTCGCTATGTGTGAAGGCGTCAATTGTTTTTAGACCAAGGGTATGAACAGCAAATTCTATAATTTTTTTTGTTGCTTCACTCATAAGTCCTTGTCCTTGATAACCGGTTAAAAGCTCATATCCGATTTCGCATTTATTAAGTTCATCTGAAAAGTCAAAAAGACAAATTGTTCCTATAAGTTTTTCGTTGTGTGTCTGTGTAATCGCCCAATATAGAAGTTCATTGTTTTTGATGTTTCTAATAAAGTTCAATGCCTCTTCTAATGTTTCGCTTGGTTTTCGGTCAAGAAACTTGTTTATTATTGTGTCAGATCGAAGCAAAAATATTTCTTGCACATCGCTTTCTAAAAGTTGTCGAAGTGTCAGCCGTTCAGTAGTTAGTGTCGGGAAAGTGGACAAAGCTCTATTTAGCATTTTTACTTTTTCTGTATGTTTTGTTGTTATCATAGCCTGACAGCTAACGCATCGATTGGCGTTATTAGATGTAATATAAATAAAATGCCGGCATTAATAATCAAGCCTATAGTATTATACTTTTTGTATTGTAGTTAGGACAATACATTTTAAAACATAACATGATTAAAGCTCCCAAAAGGTATGCGGATAAAGTGATTGCGACGCAACGATGATGCTATGAAAAACTACAGCTCGTATCAAAAAAAAACTATACGCCTTTCAATTTCTTAACAGCTTCAA
>JBPCQG010000054.1:0-2964 GCA_050998315.1 Chitinophagaceae bacterium | reverse complement strand
GCCCTGGAGGGAGAGATATCTTTAGCAATTTTTACCAAATTTCCCTAAATAATGGATAGCGAATTACATAGAATTTTTAAGGAGTTAGCGGATGAATTTAACCAAGTTCACGCAACTATGATAAATGATAGTAGACTTTTTTCTAGTTTTAGATTAGGCTTTTATCCCGAGAAAGGAAAGGATAGATATAATTCATTGGAATACTCAATTGAGAGCAAACCTTGCTTCACTAGCGTTGCGTCTTAATCAGAACATTTTCAACTGAATAGACTTTAGTTCTTTAAAATCTTGAGTTTCATTGTTTAAAAACACATCGGCAATTGCTATTTTTTCAAACGGTGCAAGGCTTATGTATTGGAGAATTTCATAAGGAGAATGAAGAATGTTCAATCTCTTTTTAATGATAGCTACAAGTACATAAACAGAGATTGCAACCCATATTTGAGTTTTTACTGCATTCTCGGTAAAGCCCCAAAACGATTGAACCTTCAAATTCTGTTTAATCCATTTAAAAAATAATTCTATTTTCCATCGGTATTTATACAGATTGGTTATCGTTGCTGCTTTCAATTTGAAATTGTTAGTTAAAAAAACAAAAGTCCTTTCAAATTCTGTATCATAAAATTCTATACGCCTTAGATGATCCGGATAACGCTTATGACTTCTAAATCCTAAAAGGCTGATATATTGATCGCTGATTATTCCAAGGTTCTTGTCAATTGATCTTGAAGCTATCAGTTCAAAACTAATGTTATTTTTTTCTCGAACAACAAAGTATGCTTTCTCCAGTTTTATGTTGTAAAGCCTCTTAAAATCAATATAAGCCTTGTCCATCACGTAATAGCTGCCCTTCTCTATTGAAATAAAATCTATTGCATTTACATCATGTACGCTGGCTTCTGATATCAAAATAAATTCAGGAATAGCTGTTTTTAAATCAAGTAGTGTATGAATTTTAATCGCCGATTTTGTTGAACGGAAAGTTGCCCATAAAAAAACTTCCAAACAAAGATCAACTGTTGTCGAGTCCAAAGCGAATACTCTTCCTTTTAGTTTAATATCTAATTGGTTGTCGTTTTTATAAAGAGTACGGGCCTGTTCCAGGAGTTTGATTCCAAAATCTTGAAATATCCGCCAATCTCTTTTTTCATTTGCCCTTGACAATGTAGACTTATTAATAACTTTTCCGATGCCAAGATGATAAAGTTTATCAGCATTTAACTTTAGGCAAAGAATAGTATCACTCATGCTTTCCCTATGGGTTAATTGACCAAATGCCAAACATAGAAATTGCTTCCAACAGCTGAATTCTTTTATCTTGTAATTACCTTTATACCGGTTTACACAAGTTTTAAAGATATCCTGAGAAGCGAAATCCATTATTTGAGAAAAAGTCATTCGTCCTTGGTTCATTATCAGTATTTTACACCAAAGGACGGTCGAAAAAATTTCAAATCAACGCTGACTCAATATTGGCTGAAACAATGACCTGGCAAGACTTTCAAAGAACTATTACATAAAACAACGCAACGCTAGTGATACATTGTCTATAATTATAAAGAGTACGTTTTTTATTCTTGTAAGCTTATTAAAATTCAGGGAAATGCTGGGAGATCCCGAGCATGAAAATATTGTACGGGAGCCCGTATTCTGGCTTTGCACTGCAGTGCTGCTTTTCTTCACGATAAACATTTTGTTTTGGTCGTCATACGATTATTTAGGTCAGACAAAAAGTAAAATAATGGGAAGTTTTTTTGATATTCTTTATTATTCCAATCTTGTTTTTTATACAATGCTCTGGTATTCTTTTTTAGTTATCAAATACAATCAGAGGCAACATAATATCGTTAATGGATAAGCCGGTAATTTATATATTAATTACAGGCACTATCATCCTTATTTTACTTGCATTTTTTATTGTAGGATTTATAGTAGAATACCGGCGAAGAAGAAAAATGTTCTTAGCAGAAAAAAATGAAATGCAAAATAAATTTGAGCAGGAGCAATTACGATCACGATTAGAGATACAGGAACAAACTTTTAATCACATAAGCCAGGAGATTCATGATAACATTGGCCAGATATTAAGCCTTGTCCGGTTACAAATAAATACCCTGGGAGAACATGTACCGGAGGATAAAATAAGTATTACCGATGATTTGCTGGAAAAAGCAATTAAAGACCTACGAAATTTAAGCCATTCGCTTAGCACCGACAGAATAAAAGAATTAGGCATCCCAGAGTTTATAAAGCAATCCTTAATTCCCTTTGAAAAAAGTGGTAATTATAAAATAGTATTCGCTGCTGATTCAGAAAATTTTATGGTCAACAATGAATCCGCACTTATCATCTACCGGATTGTACAGGAGGTATTAAATAATATTGTAAAACATGCAAAGGCAACAGAAATATGCATCAATTTAAAGTCAACACAAAATAAAAACCATATCATCATCAGGGATAATGGAAAAGGGTTTGAAAAATCAATAATTAATACAAGTGAAGGCATAGGATTGAAAAATATTATGGCAAGAGCAAAATTAATAGGAGCTACATTAAATGTTAGCAGCGCACAAGGTTGTGGAACAACCATAGAAATTATAATTTAATAAACCGTTGTGCGATTGAAGTTTATTCGGCTTTAGAATGTAAATTCTGTCTATGTTTAGAATATAGGTCCTATGTATGTTTCGACAACCTACCAATGACAACTATAGAAAAATGTCAGGCTTAGCTTGTCGAAGCCTTGATGAGCATAGTGCATAGCTGAACAACACTTCGATAAACTCAGTGTCACATTCACTTCTATAAACAATGACAGAGCCTTGTCAGCCTGAGCTTGTCGAAGACTTGCTGATTTATATTCGAAAGACTAATAGATAAGTTAGTGCTAATCTTTTTTGTCCTCCAGCCATGCTGCTAATTCCAGTTTAAGTGCCCTACCGATTTTTTTTCTTCCTTCAG
>JBPCQG010000043.1:0-9783 GCA_050998315.1 Chitinophagaceae bacterium | reverse complement strand
GAACCTGGGGAGCGGAATTCAATTCGGGCTTTGGCGTTAATCCCGGCAGATCATTGGAAGTAGAATTTCAAAAGAATGTTTATGGCGCCTTTACCGGAACAGAGGTTGGCAATTGGCTTAATAAAATCGGTTCGGATACAATTATGATTGTAGGGATTTATACACATGCTTGTGTTTCTACTACTGCACGTGAAGCTATTATGCGGGAATTAAATGTTTACATTGACCCGGATGGAACAGGTGCTTGTGACATGGTTCATGAGTTGCTTGGCAGGCTAACTGCTGATGAAGTTCGACGTTCTGCACTTTTGCAGTTAGCAAACATGGGAGCGATTATAACAAGTAAGTAGATTATAACAAGTAAGTAATTAACATGATAATTTTCAAAAAATGGTTTTTTAAATGATAGAGACTCATTAAATAAAAATTTAAAATAAAAAATTCACAGAGAGGAAATGACAAATAACAACCTAAAATGCGTAGAAGTTCAAATGCTGATTAGGAAACCAGTAGCAATGGTATTTGAAGCGTTCATTGACCCTTCAATAACTAAAAATTTTTGGTTTACAAAAGGCAGTGGAAGATTAGAGATTGGTAAACCAATAACGTGGGAGTGGGAAATGTATAACGTGTCAATAACAGTAGTTGTAAAAGAGCTTTTGCCAAAAAAAAAAATTATTATTGATTGGGGCGAACCAGCAACATCAGTTGATTTTAACTTTAAATCATTAAGTGATGGCTCTACATATGTTACTATAAAACATTACGGATTCAGCCAAACTGGAGATGAATTATTAGAGGTTATTAAAGATTCCACCGGTGGCTTTACAACGGTTTTGGATGGTCTTAAAGCTTTTGTAGAACATAATATTAATTTGAATTTAATTGGTGATAAATTTCCGAAGGAGATTACTCATCATGGTAATTGACCCTGCACTTTTAATAAATGAAAGGTCTATAAGTTACGTGTGTGCTGCAAAAAAATAAACCAGACAGGGCGAAAAGTGCAGTGGGAAAGTTTTGAATTCTGATAAATTATAAACTAAAATTATATGAACATTCTGGAAGTATATATTTTGAATTTTGAAGAGATTAGAAGACGAAGCATAATGCTTTGGAAAGGCTTGCCAGAGAAATTTAATACATGGAAACCCGATAAAGATGCTGAGTCTTTTATTGAAGTAATTAGACATGTCTTGGAATGCGAACAGTTATTTCATATGCGAATAATAAAACGAGGAATTCTTACAAATTATATCTCTCCTTGGTCAGGAAGGATACTCATAGGTTTAGAGGATGAGTTAAAGTTTGCAGAACCATTCAGGAATGAATTTGTAAATATGGTACGTAGCCTTTCTGAAAAAGATTTAGACTCAATAGAAATAATTGGTAAAGAAAAAACCCAAACGAGGAAACTTGGCGATTACTTGCTTCGGGCTGCTTACCATGAATCAGTTCATGCAGGACAGTTTCTATCTAATTTAAGAACTCTCGGCATCGACCGACCATACATCTGGGATTAAAAGTTTACTAAATGCAAATTAACTACGAGCACTAAAAATCTTAATAAAAAGGAGTTTCATACATCAGTTTTATTTATGACAAACAAAATAAAAATAAGAGGGCATCTCATGGTTTACGATGACTTAGGAGCCGGTGATGCAATTGTCTTTATCCATGGACAACCATTTAACCGATCAATGTGGGACTACCAATCAACAATATTTAGTGAAAATTATAGATTGATCATACCTGACTTGAGAGGCTACGGTGAAAGTGAGGTTAAAACAGGAGTAGTTTTGCTTGATGAACTTGCTTTGGATATTATTCATTTATTAGAAACCCTTGAAATTAATAAAGCTTTTTTTGTTGGCTTATCCATGGGTGGCCAAGTTGCTTTAGAAATATTCAGGATGAAGCCACTGCTATTTAAAGGTTTGGTTTTGGCAGATACGGACGCCAGGGCTGAAACTGAAGAAGGTTACACCAACAGAATGACCTTAGCACAAACAATTGAGGAATACGGAATGGCAAAATTTATTTCAGAGCGAATAAATAAATTCATGTGTCAGCATACTTTTGATAATAAACCAGATGTTGTAACCCATTTAGAAAAAATGATATTAACAACGAGACCGGAAGGATCGGCAGCAGCACAAAGAGGAAGGGCTGAAAGAAGAGATCATACAAATATCTTGCAAGATATATTTTTCCCAACATTAATTATTGTAGGTGATCAGGATGAATTTACACCCATAGAATCTGCAAATTATATGCATAGCAGAATACCAGGTTCAGAACTAAAAGTAATTTCTCAATCGGGTCATATTCCACCTATGGAGCAGCCAGAGGAATTTAATAATGTACTTAAAAAATTTTTAGAGAATATAAAATTTTGAATTGAATTTTTTGAACAGAATTTAACTGCTTTAAAATACAAAAGCCTTAATTTTTAAATCTAATTTTTATGAAAAAAATGTAGGCATTTTTAAATGAAAACTGGGTATGGAGAATTAAAAAAATATGAAAAGGCAATAAAATGATTGATAAATTAAATAAAATGGTAGA
Organism: Chitinophagaceae bacterium; assembly: GCA_050998315.1. Taxonomy (GTDB): domain Bacteria; phylum Bacteroidota; class Bacteroidia; order Chitinophagales; family Chitinophagaceae; genus Ginsengibacter. The sequence goes on along the minus strand of JBPCQG010000043.1, from coordinate 7,215 downwards.
GGTTTTTAAAACAAATATGAATGATAAAGATCATGCTGATAAGTTTCTAAAAGAATTTCACAAAGAAAATCTTTACTATCAAGCCAACTTTGATCTGCAAGATTGTGATAAGATTTTTAGAGTTGAAAGTGAAAACGAAATATTAGCAAATGATGTTATTTCCATATTCAAAGAGTTTGGTTTTAAGGCAGAGATTCTAAATGATAATTGATTAACTATTTATAAGATAACAATATAAAAAATGGTGATCCAAAATAGTACGATTAATGACATTGATGAAATATTTAGGCTGTATAAGGCAGCTACTGATCTTCAAAAAACAAAACCGATTGTTCACTGGCAAAAGTTTGAAAGAACATTAATTAAAAAAGAAATAAATGAAAACACCAATGGAAAATGATTATTAATAAAATCGCTTGTATTTGGGCAACAACCTTTAGTCTTCTTTCTATTTGTGAAGAACGAAATATTGATCCTGGGGTGTACAATCATAGAATTGCAATAACCCCATCTTTTAGAGGCAAAAAATTAGTTTCAAAAATTGTTGACTGGGCTACAGAATATGCAAAGGCAAATAACAAAAATTTTATTCGTATGGATACAGTAGGTATCAATGAAAAATTAATTGAGAACTATAAAAATTGTGGCTTTAATTTTTTGGGATTTTCAAAGTTGAAAAATACAACGGGACTTCCAGCTCATTATCAAAATGCGTCTGTTAGCCTCTTTAAAATTGATTTGAAAAGCGATAAATATCAATGCGACGAGTTTTAGAATTAAACAATAGGGGAATGAAAAATAAGAATCAAAAAATAGTGTGGAAAAGCAATTATGAAAACACTATGGAATTTGTCAGTGTTGAAATAGGAAAATTCATTGCAGTAAATGGGCACATAACAGGAGAAAGTGACGGAAAACTATTTCATGTTTCATATAAACTTAGGGTTGATTTATGCTGGGATATTGAAGAAGTTCAAATTGATTTCCAATCTGATACCTCTTTTAAAAAATGGTTTCAAAAAAATAAAAATCATGAATGGTTTAATGAAAATGATAAATTACTGCCTGAATTTACCGGGTGTACAACGATTGATATTTCACTCAGCCCTTTCACAAATACATTACCCATCAATAATCTCAATTTACCGGAAGGCCTAACAAAAGAAATTAGAGTGAACTATATAAATTTACTGGCATTAGAATGTAAATCTGTTAAACAGAGATATACAAATCTTAGCAATCATTTGTATAAATTTGAAGACCTGACTTCAGGTTTTACATCATCTATTGAAATTGATGAAGAAGGTTATGTAATAGACTATCCAGGATTATGGCATAGGGTCTTTCCGGGCAATAATACACAAAAATCGTTTTTGGCCAAAGATATATTTTGCTCTGCACTACTTTCAGAAATCAACCTGCTACAGAGTTGAATGAGAATATTGATTGGTATGGTAAGCTTATAGGTAATTGGGAGGTTGAAGTAATAGATTATTTCGAAGATGGAACAAAAACCCAGACAAAAGGTGAATGGTATTTTTCAAGAATTTTAGAAGGAAGGGCCATACAGGATATTTTTATTTCACCAAAACGAAATCAAAAAATTCCTGACGTCGCGAAAGTCAGGAATCGCTGTGGAACTACCATTCGCTTTTATGATCCCAATATTAATTGTTGGAAAATAACATGGTTTAACCCTTTAAGCAATGTAACAAATCAATTGGTGGCAAAAAAAATCGGGTCAAACATAATACAGGAAGGAATTGATGCAGAAGGGAATATAATGAGATGGAGTTTTGTAAAAATAACGGAAAATTCATTTCAATGGAGCGGCGAGATAAGCACTGATGGAGGTGAAACATTTACATTGAAAACTGAAATTTTTGGAAAAATAAAAAATAACAATTAATCAAATTTTATAAGAGTAATTATCCAAATTATGGAATTTAATAAAATAATACGGGGAGCTAACAGAGCGGCAAATGATGTAGAATCAGTTTTTAATATTTTAGATGCTGGCTTTTTATGTCACGTAGCATTTAATCATGAAGGGCAACCCATGATGATTTCTACAGCTTATGGAAGAAAAGATGATACACTTTATCTTCATGGCTCAACTAAGAATTTTATGCTCAATCAGATAATCAATGGAAATACTATCTGTATCGCAGTAACCCACCTGGATGGAATTGTTTTAGCAAGAACATTATTTGATACTTCTGCAAATTATAGGTCAGCAGTTTTATTCGGCAAAGCAGAATTAATAATAGATCATGATGAAAGAATTGAAGCCTTAAAAGTTATTACAGAGAATATAATTAAAGGAAGGTGGAATGAAGTTTCTGTTGGTTCTGAAAATCAGTTTAAAGCTACTATGGTAGTAAAATTTACAATCGAAAGAGCCTCAGCTAAAATTCGTGAAGGTGGACCTAAAGGTGATGAAGAAATTACAAACGAAGTATGGTCCGGTCATATACCGCTTTCGGTAACAGCCTCTAAACCTGTTCCGGACTCAAAATTTGGAATTGAATTAGAGATGACAGAGTATTAAAAACTTCTGGCAAAGTAACAGTTAACGAAATTCAAAATTTTAAAATAAATTAAAAATGGAAAAAGTAAACATCAAACAAAAACTATCTCTCTTTTCAGATTATGGTAATCAGAGAATTGTTGGTGAATTAAACGGTCAACATGTTAAACTTGTAAAGCAGAAAGGCGAATTTATCTGGCACAAGCATGACAATGAAGATGAATTGTTTTATGTAATAAAGGGAAGTTTTAAAATGGAATTCAGAGATAAAACTGTTGTTGTAAATGAGAATGAATTTTTAATAGTGCCTCGTGGAGTTGAACACAAACCAGTTGCAGATGAGGAAGTTTCAATTATGCTCTTTGAACCTGCCACGACTCTGAATACCGGTAATGTAGAAAGCGAGTTAACACGACATGTATTGGACAAAATATAAACTTACTATAAAACTATTATGAAAAAACTTGGACTAGTAGGTGGAATCAGCTGGGTATCAACGATCGATTATTACCGCTATATTAACGAAGGTATTAATGAAAAATTAGGTTCATTTGTCGCTATCGCGAATTTAAAATTTTAAACAATGAAAGAGTTCTTATTACTATTCAGAGGAGATTACAAGACCAAGGCATCACCCGATGAAATGCAGACATACCTTCAACAATGGATAAATTGGATTGCAGGTATTGAAGAACAAAATAAATTGGCAGACAGGGGAAATGCTTTAGAAAGTTCAGGTAAACTTTTGAAAAGTGGCGGTTTAATTTCAGAAGGACCTTATACCGAAACCAAAGAATCTATTATGAGCTATACCCTCATAATAGCAGCATCTATTGAAGAAGCCGCAACATTATGCCAAGAGTGCCCTTTCCTTTCTAATGGCGATAGCGTTGAAATTAGAGAAATAGTTAAACTTTAACCTAAAGCTTTTAATGCAATATTCTATAAAAACACTAGAAGAATTGAAGACAACTGATCCGGCTATAAGATTAAAAAACGATAGTTACCTTCTAATAAGTCATCATGAATTTTATAAACGCAGCTGCTTCGAAAACTCCGCTAGTTACCCCATTCGCTTTTATCTTGGGTTCATTCTACCTCTATAAGTACAAAACGAACCATTGGTCTGTTCTTCGATGTGCGATCTACAATTTTAAACCCTGCACGCTCAAATGATTTATACAATCCGATCCATGCAAAAGAGTCTGGCAGTTTTTCTTGCGTGGGGATTGCAGGATAGGCTTCAATTATTTTTATGCCTTGCGATTTGGAATATTTTATTATTCCCTTTAATAGCGCGACCGAAATGCCGCGTCTCCTGAAATTTTTATTAATATAAGTGCAAGGAATTGACCACACTTCCTGGTTATCAATTCTTTTATGCACTCGTGAATTTTCAAGTTTTGCAAAATGTTCTCTGGGAGCAAATGCACACCATGCTATAGGGTGATCTTCATAAAAAGCTATAATACCTGTTGGCTTATCTGACCACACTAGCTCTTTCATTGCTTCTCTATTACCATCATCATATTTACCTTCATCGAACGTAGATTTTTTCAATCTGTAATACATGCACCAGCAATTTCCGCAAGCTCCTTTAGGGCCAAAAAGTTTTAGGAATTGATTCCAGTTCGATTTAGTAAGTGGTTCAAATCGTAACTCTTTTAAAACCTCCATATCAAAATTTGATTGTTGTAATTAATAATAAATTGCCCCTCCCGTAAAGGATTATTTTGAACTCTCTCATCAGATTTTTTAAGCTCAGAACCTGCTTTTAAAACCTTCGGCACCCAGAATAATTTGAATTTAAACAGTTATTACAGAAAATGCTGTCGCGTTTCCTCCGGGAGAAATAACACGTTAATATAGTGAGTATTTTGTTTATCAAGTGCCTAGTAAAAATATTTTCGGAATGTTTACCACTTACTGGCGAATTATCTGGGTTACAGGCTCCAAATGCTTTAAAATGAGCCACAAACCCCTCTAACATTTTTCTGGCAAATCGAATTTGATGGTAATCTTACCGTACTAGTAAGCTATTTTTTCAAATTTTTCGCCTGTCAACGTCGGCAATATTCGGCATATAAAATTTTCCGTTTTTTAGTCAAAGATCCGTGATCCCATCATCGCAAAACAGTTTAGCCTCGGCCGTGCGAACATCTTTTTAAACCAGCGTTTTGCCATAAGGCAGTTTGCTAATTACTGCATACAATTTATTTTCTCCCGAATAAATTATCAGGTATATTTAAAAGCAAATGTAACAGGTACTTCAAATAATTTTTACATTAATCTCTGCAATACTTATTTTAATTGAAGGAGTTAAATGGAAGAAGCTGAATACAATTAAAAAACTATCTGTTGTTTTCGGAATCCTAGGTTCATCCTTTATTGCCTTTGCTTTTCTGTTTGCATTCAATAATTTTATTGGAAATAATTATCTTATCAGCCGATGACTTTGATAATGACAAAGCATTTTGGAAATGTGAAATTGCTTTTATATTGTCCAGGTCAATATAAAGCTCTCCTAAGAGGGAGTGATATAAATGATTGTTTGTGAGATTAATTTTTTCAGCTTCAATTATTGCTTCCTTTTTTCCATACACTTTAGCAAATGCATAAGTTCTGTTTAATGCTGCTATTGGTGAGTATTCTATGATCAGTAATTGATTGTAAAGCTGTAAAATGTTTTGCCATTTTTCATTTGTTTCAACTTTAAAAGAGTGCCAAAAAGCTATACCGGCTTCTAAATGATATTTTGAAATTTCATTGCCTTGTGCAGCCTGATCTAAAAAATATTCTCCTTTGTTAATCAACTCCTGATCCCATAGCTCAGTGTCCTGATTTTGATACAGTATTATTTGACCAATTTGATCAAACCTTGCATTAAATCTTGATGAATGAAAACACATTAATGATAACAGGGCATTGGTACCAGGTTTATTGGAGTGCTCATTTTCAATTAACATATAAGTTAATCTCATTGCTTCAAAACAAAGGTCCTTGCGCAAAGTTGTATCTTGATTTGATGAATAATAACCTTCATTGAAAAGCAGATACAGCGTCATCAATACGGAATCAATCCTGCTCCTGATTTCATCTAATGTTGGGTTATTAATTTTAACTTTCTGAATCCTGAGTGTTTCTTTAGCCCGTTGCAGGCGCTTATAAATAACTTCTTTGTTTGTTAAAAAAGCATTTGCAATTTCGTCAGCGCTGAAGCCGCACAGAAGGTTCAATGCCAAACCAATTTGTGCTTCGGTTGAATTACACGGATGGCACACAACAAAAATCATGGCCAATTGGCTGTCTTTTATATTCTTTTTAGATAAGTCAATTTGCAGCTCTTCGAAGGTAGTTGTGCTGTATGGAATTTGTTTTAGAATAGTTCTTGCAAAAATTGCATTGTGCTTGAAGTAATCTTTACATTTATTTTTTGCTACTACGTAGAGCCAGGCCTGGGGGTTTTCAGGAGGCCCTTTTATGCTCCATGATTCGGAGGCTGAGAGAAAAGTATCGCTTACAATGTCTTCGGCTATTTCAACATGCTCAATACCAAATAACCTCGTAAGCACGGATCCAGTTTTTGATATTCCGTTCTAAACAGATGAGGTATTAGTTCTGGTTGATTCATAAACCGATGCTTTGTAAAAATTCATTCGCTCGTTTAAATACGAATTTACAAAGCATTGATTTCCCTCACTTCAACACTTCCGCCAAAATTAAAAACAGGGCATCCTTGTGTTAGTTCGATAGCATCTTCAATTGAAGCAGCTTTTACAATTGAATAGCCCAAAATTGATTCCTTTATTTCCATATAAGGGCCATCAGCAATTACATTGTTTGGCTTTACAATTTTGCCGGTAGGGGTTAACCGGTTTCCTCTTTCAGACAATTTGTTCTGAGCAGCAATACCTCCTATCCAATTCATCCATTTTTGTGTCCTTGCCTGTAATTCTTCAGGAGAAGCTTTAGGGATACTTTCATAGTCAGCCCTGAATATTAATAAGAAGTCATTCATTTTTTTTATTTTAAAATTAAGATTGCGATTTATGTATAATCCCGATTCAAATCATTCAATTTTTCTAATAGCTTTTTTGCATGATTTTTAGCCTTGCATTCTACATGGTCATTTGTAAAACCAGGCGACAGAAATGTGCCATGAAAATAGATTGGATCAATATAATTCATTTTTGTGTAGTATGCTGACTGTTGAATATTTCTGCAAAATTCATGAATGGGAAAGCGGTGTTCGCCTGATGCGGTATACTTACTTTCAATTGAACCTACAGTAAAACTGGGAAGCAGATTTTTGTGTTTTAGTTTGTCTCCTTTTGGGCCATATGCAAACTGATAATCTAATACTACATCAAACCAATGTTTCAGGATTGCTGGCATACTGTACCAATATATTGGGTATTGTAATACAATGGACTTATGCCTTAATAAAGCTGCTTGTTCTTCTTTAACATCAATCTTATAATCGGGATACATTTTTTGCAAATGCCTTATTTCAATACCTACACCACTATTTTGCAGTTCTTCAATTATTGTTTTGTTAGCAATCGACTTTTCCAGATTCGGATGCCCTAAAATAATTAATGCCACTACTTTACGTTTTGGTAATGAATGATAAGTACGCCTGATTTCAGTTCTTTACAATTTACAAATTTCAGAGGGTGGGGCGT
>JBPCQG010000026.1:0-15350 GCA_050998315.1 Chitinophagaceae bacterium | reverse complement strand
ATTCTATTAATGAAGAAAAAAATACAACAGCAATAGATTTGATTTCAGGAACAGATAAAAAAGAGTTTAGTGTAATTCTTTTTTTACAGGATGTAACTTCGAACAAAATTTATGCTGCAACTAAATCATCATTATAATTATTTAAGCAGGTTTTACAGAACTGATAAGTGTAATTTTTGTAGTCATTGGTATTTCCAATCCCTGCGCTTCAATTGAAATAGTTCCAACAGATTCTAACGTGGTTGTTCTTTCTTTTATCACACCAGTAGTAATATTTAATTTCTCTTCTCCTGTTAAATTTCCTTTTGATCTGTTTTTAATATCCATTCCCTGCATTTGAGATTTGGCATCAGTGTTTAAAATACCTGAAATAGATATCACTGCTTCATTACCATTTATTTCCTTAACAGTATATGTTGTAGATCTTTGTATTCCCTCTTTGTTTGAAGAATCAGTCCAGCTGTAACCTGTAGAAAATTTTGAAGGGGTTGAAGCAAAAGCAAGATTAACACCATAACCGGTTTCTTCCGGATCGCCTAATAATTGCTCTATCATCATTTTCATCATATCAGGTTGCGCATCAAAAGGTTTACTTTCTTCTTTGTTTAAGTTTACTATTTTGCCGGATTTATCTATTAGAACTTCTTTAGGTTTATTAATAATATCTTTAAAGGAAGCACCATATTCTCCACTCATATCTTCTTTTTTATCAGAATCAAAATTCAGATCATTACCCATGGCCGACATCTTTACTTTCATTTTGGTAAAAGTGTTGCTCAGGTTATAGTTATTGTCTTTTATATCTTTTACTTCAATGAAATACTTCACTGTAAATTCTGCATTTGATTCCATTGACTGACCCATTAAGGTTTGTGTGGTAATGGCTGTAATTTTGTTATCAACAGAAAATTTTTGCCCTTTTAATAAATTAATGTTCCCTGTATTTTGGGTAAAGGCAGCCGAAATAAATACAATTGAAAATAGAATAAGTGTAATTCCTTTCATAGATTTAAATTAAATGACAGCAAATATACCATCGCAAATGTGATATGTATTTCGTTTAATAAACATTTAACAACGCAGGAATATGATCTCTTAGGTATGGCTCGACTGATTATTAATTAACTTGTAATAAATTTTACAATTGAATACCCAACATTGGCTATTACTTATCTTATGGATATTATATGGTGTAGTACATAGCTTTTTGGCAAATGTTATTGTAAAACAAAGTATTCAAAAAAATATGGGTAAGCTGTTCCGGTATTACCGTATTTGTTATTCGTTGTTTGCATTTGTAACACTTATGTTATTGCTATGGTACCAGTTTTCCATGCGAAGCATTTGGTTGTATTCTTTAGCAATAATAAGGTATGGTGTGTCATTAATTTTTATTGTTCCCGGTATAATTATTATGGTAAAATGTATACGCAAATATTTTTTTGATTTAAGTGGAATACAGTCGTTCCAAAAAGATAAACCTGCATTTAATTCTACACTTCAGCAAACTGGCTTACATAAATATGTTCGCCATCCTTTATATTTTGGAACATTACTATTTGTATGGGGATTATTTTTATTGTTTCCTTTATTAAGCAACTTAATTGCTGCTGTTACATTATCTGTTTACGTGGTTATAGGAATACAGTTGGAAGAAACAAAATTGTTTTTGGAATATGGCGAAGAATACAAGCGGTATTCAAAGAGAGTTCCTAAATTAATTCCCAAATTTTAGGCGGGGTTTGTTACAAAAAAATAAGGGCTTCGAAAACGAAACCCTTACAATTTTTTGGGAAATATGGATCTTATCCTATTAATTTCACATTTACGGCATTCATGCCCTTTTGCCCATTCTGAAGATCAAATTCAACTTTGTCGTTTTCTTTGATTTCATCGATTAATCCGCTTGCATGTACGAATGTTTCCTTGTTAGAATCATCGTGTTTAATAAAACCGAATCCTTTTTCTGAATTGAAAAACTTAACGGTTCCTGTGTTTTTACTGTCCATTGTTGTATTTATTTAATTAAATTGAAATGCGAAGGTAATCTTTATTTATTAAAGCTGCAAAGAGAAGCTTATTGGGAAGTAACTCAGTTTTGATAAGGGTGAATTAAATATGTTACCAAAAAACTTGCATTTTTAGATTGGCTTTTATATTTTTGATTTGCCCCCAAAGATTACGCTACCTCTTTACAATTTCATATCCTCTCTGTATAACTGAAATCAACACCAAAACTTTATTAATTTAATCTAAAATTTTCATCATGCTTAAGCCTCCTAAACCCTTTAGTGATATACAATATGTTATACTTGGAGTTAGTCTATTCATAATAATTTCCTTACTTACCTATATATTTTTAATCAAATATTAATGTCCATTTAAGTCAATTATGTGTAAGTAAGTGTATATACACACCATGCTCCCGGATAGGTGCATGTTGATCGCATAGTCTAAATCATTGAATTGGCAAAGTGTTTATTTATTCGTTAAAAACCTTATCACGTTTTTGCGAAAAAGTTCAAGACTTTGAACATGAGGAATATGACCAACACCTGGCAGGACTACTACTTTGGCATTTTTAATATTTTTACCTGCTTTGGCTGCAAGAACAGGATAGTTGCCATGTAGTTTTTGTTTTTTGGCAGGCAACATATCTTTGCCAACAACAGTTCTGTCTAGTTCACCAACCAATAATAAAGTAAGTGCGTTTAATTCTTTAAGGTCATACAATATTGGTTGCTCATATATCATCTGGTAAGTCAATGCATTTACCCAGGCTACTGACGAAAAATCTTTTTGTTTTAAGGGTTCCGCTTGTGCAATTACATATTGTTCGTATTCCGGCTTCCATTTAGGGTAATAACTTTGCTGGTATTTTTTATATGAGGCATAAGTTGCAGATAATTCTTTTTTATATTGCTGCTCCATTGTTTTATACGGAATAAATTTTTTGTAATCTTCAAGTCCCAGAGGATCTTCTAAAATAAGCTTCGCTGTTCTTTCAGGATACATCAACGCAAACCTTATTGCCAACATACCTCCCATTGAATGTCCAATTATATTTACTTTATCGATCTGTAATGAATCGAGTAAAAGCTTATTATTTTGTGCCAGCATTTCAAAAGTATATTTCGCATTTGGTTTTGTTGATAATCCCCATCCGATTTGATCAGGAACTACAACCCTGTAGCCTGCTTTTGATAAAAAGGAAACAACGTCCTTCCAATAAAAGCCGGTGAAATTTTTCCCGGGAAACAAAATCACAGATTGACCATTTGGATTTGCTGCTTTCACATCCATAAAAGCCATTTTAGCCATCTGTCCATCAATGTTTATATGCACATATTTTATAGGGTAGGGATATTGAATGTTTTGAGCACACAGATTACAAGAAAATAAAAAGGAAACGTAAATGATCAGCGATGATAATATTTTTAAAAACATATTGGGCATCTTGGGTAATTAAGAAATATAAAAACCGGGCCAATCAGGTTTTTATTCTAAACAAAAGTTTACGATTTGCGTGGGAGGATAAGCTTAAGTTGAGATTTTAATATCTCTGCCTTTACACTATCTACTTTTCCAAGATATTCTCCATCAACCTGGAAGTGGGATTTTTTAGTAGTTTTTATATCGACTGTTTCAGCCTGGAACAATTCAACTTTTTTAGGATTGAATCTTTTAAATTTTAAAAACATTTTAAGCACAGAAATTAAGTGGATACGACGAACTACAACAATTTCAAAAAGTCCATCGCCAAGGTTTCCTTCAGGATTAATCAATGCTCCTGTACCATACTTACTGGCATTAGCTATTACTACCATAAAAGCCCTGCGTTTAAGTTCTTCTTTATCAGTTTTTATGATAACATCCATCGTCCGTTTTCTCCAAAGCACTTTAAAAACCTTTAATGCATAGCCAAGTTTTCCTCGAAAATTTCCTTCTTCAAAATATTTTACCAGTTGTGCATTAACTCCCAAATCACTTAAATGCAAACAAATCTCTTTATTATTAATTTTTATAACATCACACAGTTTTATATGTCCGTTTAAAATAATATCTAATGCCCCATCCACATCAACAGGTATATCTAATTCCTTTGCCATTCCATTTGCAGAACCTGCCGGTAAAATCCCCATGGCAATATTTGTTTTTAGTAACTGTTCAGCAACTAAGGAAACCGTTCCATCCCCGCCAACTGCAATTACTCTTTCAGGTTGCAACTTTTCAATCCAGAATTTTAAAGATGAAGCATCATCTTTTCCATCTAATAAAAAAAACTCAATGCTATGAGTAAGACCTGTAAAATATTTACGAATGGCAGGCTCCCATGCAATTTTTGCTTTAGTGCCTGATATAGGATTAATAACAAATAGTATCTTTAAATTGGGGGCTGAAGTCATAAGTGATTTTTGTTTCCTGCAAATGCAATGCTAATATTAAATGATAACTAATAAAGAAAAAAAACTTTCTCCGATTCAGCGTTTAAAAAAGAAAATACTTTTCTGGCTGCATCTAACCAACGAACCGGTGGTGAAACTATATAATGGTTATGGAAACAAAGAAAAGATAAATATTTTCGGTCATGTGCTGAACTTCAGCCCTTTACCAAGACAAAATTTTAGGAAGAATATATTAAATAATACTTATGGATTATTGCGCCTGTTTATGGTAAAGCCTTATGTATGTGCGAATTTAAAACTGGAATGGGATGGAATCATTTACGAAACGCAAACTGAGAATGACGGATTTTTTAAATTTGAGTTACCAAATACAAAAGCAAATTCACCCGGCTGGCATCCTGTTAAAGTCACACTTGTTCAGGAAGATGTTTCTATTGACGGTATAGGGGAATTTTTTATTCCTTATACTTATCAATTTGCATTTATTTCTGATATCGATGATACATTTCTTATTTCGCATTCATCAAATCTTAGAAAGAGATTCTATGTCTTGTTTACAAAAAATGCAAGAAGCCGCAAACCCTTTGAAGGCGTGGTAAACCACTACCAGTTATTGGCAAGCACCGGCGCATCAAGAGATACTTTTAATCTATTCTTTTATGTTTCCAGCAGCGAATGGAATTTGTACGATTATATATCAGAATTTGCAAGAAATAATAAATTGCCAAGGGGAATTTATTTACTCAATCAGTTAAAACAATTTAGCCAGGTTTTTAAAACAGGTGCAAATAATCACTCAACAAAATTTATGAGGATTAGCAGGATAATGGAAGCGTATCCTAATCAAAAGTTTATTTTATTAGGTGATGATTCCCAGGAGGACCCGAATATATATACCGCGGTTGTAAAACATTTTCCGCAGAATGTTCATGCAGTTTATATCAGGCATGTTGTGAAATCTCACGAATTAAGAGTTAAACAAACAATAGCTAATATTGAAAAAAACGGAATTCCCTGCTGTTATTTTACGCACAGTGCTGAAGCTGTTTTGCATTCAAAACAGCTTGGTTTTATAGCTCAGGATTAATGATGTTGTTACAATGGTATAATTATTGAATAAAGTAGTTGAACTAAAAAAATGATCATGAAAAAGCAATTTTTATTAATTGGGACTTTTGCCATTTTAAGCTTAGCTGCATGTAATGACAACGGAACTGCAACCAGTACTACCAATACTGATACTACCACAACAAATCCAGGAGATACAACTATTCAAACAACTACAACCACAACAACCACAACTAAAACAGTTCATCCAATAGCAAATTTTGAGAACAGAACATTCTACAATGTAAAAACAAGAAAACCGGTTAAGTTGCGTATGGATACAGTAATGCATTATTATGTTGATGTAACTACAAATCAGCAGCCCGACTATTATTACTACGACCCTGCTGCAAAAGATACTTTTGATTATTATGGCAGAATATTAAACAATGCTCTTATTTTAAATAATGGAGATTATTCATTAGATGAAACCAGGATATATAATAATGATATGCAAAGCCCTAACCTTGATAATAAAATGACAAATACAGGCGATGCTAAAACGAAGCAAAAAGGTGATATGTATAAAGAAAAAACAGATACTTCTAAATTAAAAGTAACTGATGATAAAATGAAGGTTAAAAAGAGATAGCCTGATTCATTAAAAAATTTAAAGGCTCTCAATCGGGAGCCTTTAATTTTTGTTGATTTGGAAATCTTTAAGAAATGTCGATCAGCCTGGACGGTTTTTGTTTTGCCTCTTCTCTTTTTGGAATTTCCAACTTCAATATTCCATTTCATACTGTGCTTTTATTTTATCAGAGTCAACTACATTTTTTGGCAAATGGAATGTCCTGTAAAATGATTGGTAACTAAACTCTTTCCTGTTATAAATTTCTTCTTCTGTTTGTTCAGTCTCGTTTTGTTTTTCTGAACTAATTGCTTAGTGTATGCCCGTCTAATTCAATTTTAAAATCCTTCTTTTCCATACCAGGTGCAGCCATTTCAACCAGAAAATTTCCAGCATTTTCTTTAATGTTTACTGCAGGTAAATTGTTCCCTGAATTTGCAAAATTGTTACCCCAGTGAAAAGCTTCCCTGTTAAAAATATCGTCTAAGATGGAAGGAATTGAATAATTAGAAACTCTTCCATTATTACTTTTTACAATTGACATAAGTGTTTAATTTTTAAGGTTAATAATTTATTTACAAACGCTTAAAAACAAACAAAATGCCAATGGAATTTCCCTACGTCTCAACTGAAAAAAATTCAGTTTTTTAAGAAAAGAAGGCAGAATTATTTTGCAGAAAGTAAAAAATGTCAGCGTTATTCAGCTTCGCCGGTATTCGCTTGATTAGTAATGTTTGTTTTGTTTAAACCCCTGCCGGTTTTATGTTGAAGTTCTTCAATACGTTTAGATGCTTCAGCTTTTGTTAGATCTTCCTTTAATTCCTCTCCGGCTTCATCAGATAATGTTTTTAAATAAGATTTTTGTGCGCCTGTCATAGGCTCGCTACCAGTTGTCCATTCATCCGGATTTTTTACCGTGTTATCTCCGGGTATATTGTTGCTTTGAGATTCAGCCTGTTGGTTAGTGGTAGCATTCTGCTCCTGGCTATTTGTGATATTTTTATCCTGCGGCATAAAATAAATTTTAGTTGGTTAAGAATTTAATTAAGAGACATTATCATTATTTTCATCACTGGCACTATAAGCATTATTTTCTTCATCCTCTTCACCAATTTCTTCATTCGCATCATCCGCATCAGAGCCTGGGATATCCAAATCATCTCCCGTTACATCTTCACCAAAACCTTCTTCATTTAATGGTTCACCATCTTCATCCTCATTATCAAGAGAAGCCTTGCGAAGATTTGTGTCGTCATCAGTTGGCATATCTTCCTCTGCCAATTGTAAATCTTTTTTTTCCTGCATGCTAACATTGGAATCATTAGCAATAACTAATTCATCATCTTCGTCATCATCACCAAATAATCCAACTCCTTCTTCATCATCTGAAGAAATAGTTGTATCAGCTAATTCTCCAATAGGCATAGGTTTAACATTTTCCTGTCTCGGAATATCCTCGACATCCGGTAAATCTATTGTCATATTTTCTGGTTTCATTTTTTCCTCGTCTTTTAGATTATCAGGTAAATCCTGTCCGCCGGCAATATTAAATTTTCTCTGTGTATCACTGGTACTGCCTCCTCTTGTATTTTCTGCTTGATTTGATTTGTTATCCATCTTAATAATTTTTTTATTTTAGCTGAAAAATCTGTGCCATTAAATTTACAAGAGATTTTTTAAATTGAACAAACAAAAACCTTAGAGTTTATTTAAAAAAGATTCGCCTTATTCTTTGCTATTTAGATTCATCCCCTTACCTTTGCACTCCCAAATAAAAATGGGGAAATTAAAGTTCTTTTAATATGTCTCAGAGAATCCGAATCAAACTTCAGTCTTACGACCATAACCTGGTAGATAAATCTGCAGAGAAGATTGTTAAGACAGTACGCAGCACCGGTGCAGTAGTAACAGGACCAATTCCTTTGCCTACTCATAAAAAGATATTCACCGTATTGCGTTCTCCCCACGTTAATAAAAAAGCACGTGAGCAGTTCCAGTTGTGTACACACAAGCGTTTGTTAGATATATACACCAGCAGTTCAAGAACTGTGGATGCATTGTCAAAATTAGACTTGCCTTCAGGTGTTGACGTAGAGATTAAAGCATAAAAATAATAACTGAACCTCTCGCCTTTGGCGGAGCAGCAGAAAGTTCTTATATAAGATTAAACGACATCTATCTCCGATAACTATCGGAGCGCTGGGTATAATAAAATAGAAATGAAAAGTATTATTGGAAAGAAAGTTGGCATGACCAGCATCTTTGATACTAATGGGAGGCAAACTTGTGTAACCATTATTGAGGCGGGGCCATGCGCAGTTACCCAAAAGAAAACTACTGAGACCGACGGTTACAATGCCCTCCAGATTGCTTTTGGCGATAAAAAAGAAAAGCATACACTTCTTGCAGAAAAAAATCACTTTGCCAAAGCAAATACAACTGCAAAAAATCACATAAAAGAAATACGCGATAGCGAATCAGATAAAAATGTTGGTGACACCATTACTGTGGAAATTTTTGCCGAAGGTGATAAGGTAGATGTTGTTGGTACCACAAAAGGCAAAGGCTTCCAGGGTGTTGTTAAGCGTCATGGCTTTCATGGTGTAGGTGGTCAGTCCCATGGGCAGCACGATCGTTCCCGAGCCCCGGGTTCTATTGGTGGTTCTTCCTATCCTGCAAGGGTATTTAAAGGTATGCGTATGGGAGGTAGAATGGGACAGGATAAAGTACAGATAAAAGGTCTGAAGATTGTAAAGATATTTCCTGAAAAAAATTATTTATTAATAAGTGGTTCAGTTCCGGGTCACAATGGTTCAATCGTTTTAATCCAGAAATAATGCAATTAGATATATTAAATATAAAGGGTGAAAAATCAGGTAGAACAATTGAACTGCCGGAAGATATATTTGGTGTTGAGCCGAATAATCACGTTATCTACTTAGCTGTTAAACAGTATTTGGCTTCACAGCGGCAGGGAACTCATAAAGTTAAAACCCGTGCCGAAGTAGAAGGTTCTTCTAAAAAATTACACAAACAAAAGGGTACAGGTGGAAGCCGTAAAGGTAATCTGCGTAACCCTTTATATAAAGGTGGTGGTACTATCTTTGGTCCAAAACCGCATGGTTACGATATTAAGTTGAATCGTAAAGTAAAAGATCTTGCAAAAATCAGTGCTCTTAGCCACAAAGCAAAAGAAAACAGCATAGTAATAATAGAAGATATCAATCTTGAAACTCCAAAGACCAAAGAGTTCATTGACATTTTAAAGGTTTTAAATATCAATGGTAAAAAAACCTGTTTTATAATTCCCGATTACAACGATAACGTTTATAGAAGCCTTAGAAATGTTCCATCAGTATGCGGAACACTTTTGAGTGATATAAATACGTATGATATAGTAAACGCAAATGTTCTGGTATTTACAGAAAGTGCAGCAAAAATATTTGTAGAAGAGAATAAAGAAGTAGCAGAAGCATAAAACAAATGTGAAAATATGAAAATGGCGCAATGTGAAAAATAGAGTGCCTTTAATTTTCAAATTTTCAAATTTTCAAATTTTCAAATTATAAAGACATGAAACTGTCTGATGTTTTAATAAGACCGGTATTATCAGAGAAAGTGAACAGGCAAACTGAAAAGCAGAACCGTTACACTTTTGTAGTAGACAGGAAAGCTAATAAGCTGGAAATAAAAAAAGCTGTAGAAGAATTCTATGGCATCCAGGTTGAAAATGTGAATACATTGGTTATGCCCTCAAAAGCAAAATCACGTAATACAAAATCAGGCATTGTTTCCGGTCGTAAGCCTGCTAAGAAAAAAGCAATTGTAACGGTAGCAGAAGGAGAAACAATTGATTTGTACGGTAACGTATAAAAAACCATATCGCCTAAAAGGAGTGGAAGAAAAAATAAAGAATGGCATCAACTGCCGCAAAATGTTGAAACTAAATTTATAACAATTAAAAAATTAGCCCCTTTAGGGGTTGGGGTATGGCACTTAAAAAATATAAACCGATTACAGCAGGAACCCGTTGGAGAATTGGAAATGCATATGCAGAGATAACAACCAATGTTCCTGAAAAAAGTTTGGTGGAGAAAGTTCATCATACCGCAGGACGTAATAGACAAGGTCGCAGAAGTATGCGTTACCTCGGTGGTGGGCATAAAAGAATGTATCGTGTTATTGACTTTAAAAGAGATAAGAAAGATATACCAGCGATAGTTAAAACAATTGAATACGATCCGAACCGCAGTGCGTTTATAGCATTGGTTAATTATAGTGATGGTGAAAAACGTTACATAATTGCACCACAGGGTTTGCAGGTTGGTGCTACAGTTTTAAGCGGAGATAATGTTGCGCCTGAATTGGGAAATGCTTTACAACTAAAGAGCATGCCTTTAGGAACTACCATTCACAATGTTGAAATGCAGCCTGGTCAGGGCGGTAAGTTGGTTAGAAGCGCAGGCGCATCAGCCCAATTGGCAAACAAGGAAGATAGATATGCTGTTTTAAAAATGCCAAGTGGTGAGTTGAGAAAAATATTAATTAATTGCTATGCAACAGTTGGTGTAGTTAGCAACAGCGACCATAGTCTTCAGAGTATGGGTAAGGCAGGTAGAAACCGGTGGAGAGGAATCAGACCCAGAGTTAGAGGTGTCGCGATGAACCCGGTTGATCACCCGATGGGTGGTGGTGAAGGAAAAGCATCGGGCGGTCATCCACGTAGCAGAACAGGTAAGTATGCTAAAGGACAGATCACCCGTACAAGAGGTAAAGGGTCTGATAAAATGATAATTCAAAGAAGAGGTGGTAAAAAATTACCAAATAAGTAAACAAGGTTTATAAAGTAACACACAAATTTTTCATCGTAAATCGAACATCAATAAATCGTAAATAACAAATGGCTCGTTCAGTAAAAAAAGGTCCTTATGTTGATGCAAATCTTGAAGGAAAAGTGTTGGGTATAAATGAAGGGAAAAATAAGAAAGGTGTTATCAAAACATGGTCTCGCCGTTCTACCATTACTCCTGATTTTGTGGGTCACACATTTGCAGTGCATAACGGCAATAAATTTATTCCTGTTTATGTAACAGAATTTATGGTAGGGCATAAATTAGGTGAATTTGCACCAACAAGAAATTTTAAAGGTCATTCAAGTAAGAAAATTGCGTAAACTGATTTTATAAAAATGGAAGCAATAGCTAAACTAAATAATTATCCCACATCACCCCGCAAAATGCGTTTGCTGGCTGATCTTATCCGTGGAATGGAAGTGGACAAAGCATTAGGCGTTTTGCAATTTAACCCAAAACATCCTGCCGTTCCTTTATATAAATTATTAAAGAGCGCCATTAATAATTGGGAACAAAAAAATACTGACGCAAAAGTGGAAGACGCAGGCCTGATAGTAAAAACTATTATGGTTGATGGAGGCAGAGTTATAAGGCGTATGCGTCCTGCTCCTCAGGGTCGTGGCTATCGCATTCGTAAACGCAGTAATCATGTTACACTTATTGTAGATAGTAAAGCAATAAAACCGGTAAAGGCGGAAGAGGTTCAGGTTATAACAAAAGTTGAGGAACCTGTGGAAGTGATAGCAGCCCCTGTAGTGAAGAAACCAAGAACAGGAACAAAAAAAGATTCAACAACAAATAAAACAACTAATTAAAAACCGAATATGGGTCAAAAAGTAAATCCGATTGGGGCAAGGTTAGGTATCATCCGCGGATGGGAAAGCAATTGGTTTGCACATCCTAAAGATTATGGCAATAAACTTATAGAAGATGATAAGATAAGAACGTATCTGAATGCCCGTATTCAAAAAGGCGGTATAGCAAAAATTGTTATTGAGCGCACATTAAATAAATTAATTGTTACTATTCACACATCAAAACCAGGAATTATTATAGGTAAAGGTGGTGGCGAAGTTGATCGTATTAAAGAAGAGTTGAAAAAATTAACCGGTAAAGAAGATGTACAAATAAATATTCTTGAGATACGTCGTCCTGAATTGGATGCTAATATAGTTGCAGATACAATTGCAAAGCAAATTGAAAATCGTATCAATTATAAAAGAGCCATTAAAATGTCTATTGCTTCAGCGTTAAGAATGGGTGCAGAAGGTATAAAAGTAAGAGTAGGCGGACGTTTAGGCGGTGCGGAGATTGCCCGTAGCGAAGAAATTAAACAAGGCAGAACACCGTTACATACACTTCGTATGGATATTGATTATGCTAATGTATTTGCTCAAACGGTGTATGGAAAGATTGGTATTAAAGTTTGGATATGTAAGGGTGAAGTTTTAGCTAAAAGAGATTTGAACCCAAATATTGTTGCAGGTGGTGGTAAAGAAGGTGGCGAACAAAGGCAAGGTGAAAGAAGACCAGATTTTGGAGATAGAGGTGGTGATAGGAGAGGTGGTGGCGACCGGAGAGGCGGCGGTGGAGGCGGAGAAAGAAGGGGTGGTGGAGGACAAGGCGGGGGGAACCGTGGTGGTGGAGGACCGAGGAGATAATTATTTAGAATTTAAAATTTAGAATTTCAAATGTTACAACCAAAAAGATCAAAGCACAGGAAAGCGCAGAAGGGCCGTATGAAAGGCAATACCAAAAGAGGAGATATTATTTCTTTTGGAAGTTTTGCTTTAAAAGCGCTGGATTCAGTTTGGTTAACAAATCGCCAGATAGAATCTGCCCGCCAGGCTTTAACCCGTCACATGAAACGTGAAGGTAATGTTTGGATTAGAATTTTTCCTGATAAACCAATCACTAAAAAACCTGCAGAAGTGAGGATGGGTAAAGGTAAGGGTAACCCGGAATATTGGGCAGCAGTGGTTCAGCCCGGAAGAATTTTATTTGAAGCTGATGGAGTTCCGATGCAAACAGCAAAGGAAGCATTTGAATTGGCAGCACAAAAATTACCGATACAAACAAAGTTTGTAGTACGCAGAGACTACGAAGAACAAACAGTCAAAGTAAAATAAGATGTCAAAGAAAATAGATTTTTTAAGAAGCGTAAAAGAAATGAACGAACCTGATCTTAAAGCAAGGATTCAGGAAGATGAATTGCGTTTAAAGAAATTGTCTTTTGCTCACGCAGTTTCTCCATTAGAAAACCCGATGACCATTCGTGGTGTAAGAAAAGACCTGGCTCGTTTAAAAACCGAATTAAAGAATAAACAATCACAAGCTAAAGACAGTGTTTCCACAGAAACCGCTGAAGCTAAAATATAATACAATGGCTGAAGAAAGTAATATACAAGCTGAAGATAATAAAGCGGAAGCTTTAGATAGAAACCTGCGTAAAGTAAGGGTGGGTATAGTATCCAGCAACAAAATGGATAAAACCATTACTGTAAAGGTGGAGAGAAAAGTAAAGCATCCCTTGTATGGTAAGTTTATTAAAAAAACTACTGGTTTTCATGCCCACGATGAAAAAAATGAGTGCAGCATTGGAGATATAGTTAGAATAATGGAAGCGAGACCAATGAGTAAAACCAAGCGTTGGAGATTAGTAGAAGTAGTTGAGAAAGTAAAATAAAATGCATACTGCGAGCTTTGAGCTTTGAGCTAAAGCCGTAGGACTTTAAAGTAAATATGTTTAATTGCTCACAGCTCACAGCTAAGAGCTCAAAGCTTAAATAAAATGATTCAGCAAGAAAGCAGGCTAAATGTAGCTGATAATAGTGGAGCAAAAGAGGTGTTATGTATCCGAGTTCTGGGTAACTCCGGTCAGGATTATGCACACGTTGGCGACAAGATTGTTGTTACAGTAAAAGACGCATTACCAGCCGGAGGAATAAAAAAAGGTACTGTTAGCAAAGCTGTAATTGTTAGAACAAAAAATAAGTTACGCCGTAAAGATGGTTCTTATATCAGGTTCGATGATAACGCTGTAGTTCTGTTAAGTGCAACTGATGAACCACGAGGAACCAGGATCTTCGGACCAGTAGCCAGGGAGCTGAGAGATAAGGGTTATATGAAGATTATTTCACTTGCCCCTGAGGTATTATAAACTCCATCCCCTAAAGGGAAGTAATGGGGAGGCTAAAAGAATGGTATATAATTAATAACATAAAAACAAAAGGTCCCTTTAGGGATTTAGGGTATGAAGACAAGATTTAAACCGAAGTTCCATATAAAAAAAGGCGATTCAGTGGTTATAATAGCTGGGGATGATAAGGACGTGAAGAAGCCAAGAAAAGTACTGGAAGTTATTGTAGACACTGAAAAGAATAAGCATCGTGTTTTAGTAGAAGGTGTAAACATCGTTACAAAACATACTAAGCCCTCGGCACAAAATACCAAAGGCGGAATTATAAAAAAAGAAGCTCCGATTGCTATTTCAAATGTAATGATATGGGATGCAAAAGCAGGTGCAGCAACAAAAGTTAAGCGCAGCCGTGAGAATGGAAAATTAGTAAGAACAACAAAAAATTCAGGGGAGGTAATTAAATAATGGCAACAGAAAAATATACTCCAAGATTGGCAGACAAGTATAAAAAGGAAGTTATACCCGCTCTAATGAAAAAGTTTTCATATAAAACTGTGATGCAGGCGCCAAGGCTTACAAAAATCTGTTTGAACCGTGGTGTAAATGGTGCGGTTGCTGATAAGAAATTAATTGACATCTCTATTGATGAAATAACAATGATTACGGGTCAAAAGGCGGTAGCAACGATGTCAAAAAAAGACGTATCAAATTTTAAGCTTCGCAAGGATATGCCGATTGGTGCAAAAGTTACTTTACGTGGTGTAAATATGTATGAATTCTTAGACCGCCTCGTTTCTGTTTCATTACCCCGTGTTCGTGATTTTAAAGGCATAAGCGATAAATCATTTGATGGTCGTGGTAATTATACAATGGGTATCACAGAGCAAATTATTTTTCCTGAGATAGATATTGATAAGGTGAATAGGATAACGGGAATGGATATAACTTTTGTAACAACCGCAAACACAAACGAAGAAGCATTTGAATTGTTGAAAGAATTGGGAATGCCCTTTAAAAATATTAAAAAGTAACATGGCTAAAGAATCAGTTAAAGCAAGACAGAGAAAGCGGGAAAAAACAGTTGCTCAATTTGCTGAGAAACGTAAGGCGTTAAAAGAGGCTGGCGATTACAAGGCACTTGATCTGCTACCAAAAAATGCATCTCCTGTTCGCTTAAAAAATCGTTGTCAACTCACCGGCAGACCCCGTGGATATCTAAGGCATTTTGGTATATCTAGAAACATTTTTCGTGATATGGCTTTACAGGGTAAAAT
>JBPCQG010000474.1:0-8023 GCA_050998315.1 Chitinophagaceae bacterium | reverse complement strand
GCAATAACCCCAGAGAACCGCTTAGTACGCTTGCTTCATCACTAATAATATCGCCACACATATTTTCGGTAAGAATAGTGTCAAATTGTTTTGGGTTGAGAATGATCTGCATCGCAACATTGTCTACAAACATAAAGTCAACCTTTACATCAGGATATTGTAATGCGACCTCCTGAACTACTTTTCTCCAGAGCCTTGATGTTTCTAAAACATTTGCCTTATCAACCAATGTTAGTTTTTTTCTGCGTTCCGGCTTTTGAGCAAAATTAAAAGCAAGGTGTGCTACTCTCTCAATTTCTTCTTTAGTATACATACAAATGTCAGTTGCTTTTGTTCCGTCTTCACTTAATATTTTTTCACCGAAATAAATGCCACCGGTTAACTCCCGAAAAATAATAAAATCAATATTTTCAAGATGGCTGCTTTTTAACGGAGATAAATAATGTAAAGATTGATAAGT
Source organism: Chitinophagaceae bacterium (assembly GCA_050998315.1). Taxonomy (GTDB): domain Bacteria; phylum Bacteroidota; class Bacteroidia; order Chitinophagales; family Chitinophagaceae; genus Ginsengibacter. The sequence continues at coordinate 7,563 of JBPCQG010000474.1, read as the reverse complement.
TGTAACAGGACGAATGTTTGCAAACAATTGCAGTGTTTTTCTTAATTTAAGCAAACCCTGTTCAGGTCTCACTTTCGCTGAAGGGTCATTATCATATTTGGGATGTCCGATAGCGCCAAATAAAATTGCATCGCTTTTTAAGCACACTTCTATGGTTTCATCGGGTAAAGGATTTCCTGTTTTATCAATTGCATCTGCACCCATCAAACAATAAGTATAATTAAACTCGTGGTCAAACGTTTCTGCTACAGCATTTAATACCTTTATTGATTGTTGTGTCACTTCAGGGCCAATTCCGTCTCCCGGTATTACTGCAATATTCTTGTTCATAATTTATGCTGATTGTTTTTCAAATGATTCAATGTCTTCTTTAATGCTTACTAAATAATCAATATCATCATAACCATTTAGCAGGCAATTTTTTTTGTAACTGTTTATCTCAAATATTTCTTCTTTTCCTGTATTATCAATTATTATCTTTTGATTTTCGAGATCAACAGTAAGTGTTGACTGGTTATCCTGTCTAAATATTTTTTGTAGAAAATCATCGCTTACCTGTACCGGTATAACACCGTTGTTTAATGAATTTCCTTTAAAAATGTCAGCAAAAAAGCTGGATACAACAACCGTAAAACCATGATCAAGTAATGCCCATGCTGCATGTTCCCGTGAAGAGCCAGATCCAAAATTTTTTCCTGCCACTAAAATTTTCCCTTCATATTCAGTCTGATTTAAAACAAAATCTTTTTTTGGTTTGGTATCATCATTGTCCCAATAACGCCAATCACGAAAAAGATTTTTTCCAAATCCTTCACGTGTAGTAGCTTTTAAAAAGCGTGCAGGAATTATTTGGTCTGTATCAACATTTTCCGATGGTAATGGAACAAACCTCGTTTGTATAATTTTTACGGGTTGCATTTTTTAGTTTAATAATGTTCTAACATCTGTAACAACACCTGTGATAGCTGCTGCTGCAGCCGTTAAAGGACTTGCCAATAAAGTTCTTGCACCTGCTCCCTGCCTGCCTTCAAAATTTCTATTGCTTGTAGAAATACAATATTCGCCTGCAGGAATTTTGTCCTCGTTCATTCCCAAACATGCACTGCAGCCGGCTTGCCGCACTTCAAATCCTGCTTCTTCAAAAACTTTATCCAAACCTTCTGCTTTAATTTGTGCAGCCACCTGCTGCGATCCCGGAACAATCATCACTTTCACATGCTCACTTTTCTTTTTACCTTTTACAACACCTGCAACTAATCGCAGGTCTTCAATTCTTGAATTGGTACAACTGCCTATAAATACATTTTGAACAGGCATTCCCAATAGAGCTTTGCCTTGTTGTAGCCCCATATATTCCAAAGCTTTGATGATATTTTTTCTTTCACCTTCATCAGGAATACTTTCAGCAGTTGGTATTAATCCATTTATTGCAATGCCTAAACCCGGATTAGTACCATAAGTTATCATAGGTTCTATTTCCGCAGCGTTTATATTTATTTCCTTATCAAAAACAGCATTATCATCAGTATGTAAATTTTTCCATTCGTTTAATTTCTTATCCCAATCTTTCCCTTGCGGTGCAAACTTTTTGCCCTTCATATAATTGAATGTTGTTTCATCAGGTGCAATCATTCCGCCTCTTGCACCCATTTCAATACTCATATTACAGATAGTCATCCGTGACTCCATTGAAAGGCTTCTGATCGCTGAACCTGCATACTCCACAAAGTAACCTGTGGCGCCGCTTGCGGTTGTTTTTGAAATAATGTATAGAATAATATCTTTTGAAACAACGCATTTATTTAATTCTCCATTAATATTTATACGCATTACTTTAGGCCTGCTTTGCAAAACACATTGTGATGCAAAAACCATTTCAACCTCACTGGTTCCTATCCCAAAAGCAATTGAGCCAAATGCGCCATGGGTAGATGTGTGGCTGTCTCCACAAACAATTGTCATTCCCGGCTGAGTGATCCCTAACTCAGGTCCTATCACATGAACTATTCCCTGGAAGGGGTGTCCGAGTCCATATAATTCTATTCGGTGCTTACTGCAATTTTCTATCAATTGATCTACCTGTAACCTCGATAACAGATCTTTAATAGGCAAATTTTGATTGATGGTTGGTACATTATGGTCGGCTGTAGCAACTATTTGTTTTGGGCGCAATATTTTAAATCCTCTTTTTTCAATTCCTGCAAAAGCCTGTGGACTTGTTACTTCATGAATAAAATGTTTATCAATATAAATAACATCAGGACCGTCCGGTATTGTTTTAACCAAATGTTTTTCCCATATTTTTTGAAAGAGGGTTTTAGCCTCCCCTAAATCCCCTCCGGTGGAGGGGACTTTTAAAAACTCTTCCCCCTCCAAGTCTTTCCCAATAGGGGAGACTTGAGAAGAATCAGCCCCCTCTAAATCTCCCCCCTTAGGGGAGACTTCAGAAGAGCCTGATGACTTAATATCATTTTTTGTATTCAAAATTTAGAGCTTTTAGTTTTTATTTATTCTTCACCTACACCTACACCTACACCTACATCATACATCTTACATCTTACATTGTACATTTTACATCGTACATTTTACATCGTACATTTTACATCGTACATCACACATCGTACTTCTTACATCGTAACTATGCAATACTTGGTTCGGTTTGCTGGTATCGTTTTGCCAGTTGCACTAAGTTCTCTTCTTTTATTTCCTTATGTATGTCCGCTAATTTTAGAAACTCATTGTACAACACGTCGATATCATTACGGGTAAATTCATATCCTAATTTTCGAAAACGAAAAGCAAGAGCGCTGCGCCCACTTCTTGCTGTAAGCACTATTTTACTTTCTTCTGCGCCTACTTCTTCAGGATCAATACTTTCATCAGTAAGTTTATCTTTTACAAATCCATCCTGGTGAATACCGGAAGAATGAGAGAATGCATTTGAGCCGACAATTGCTTTGTTAGGCTGCACGGGCATTCGCATAATATCTGAAACCAGCCTGCTTACAGGATTTAATTTTTTTGCATTGATGTTTGTATAAAGTCCGAGATGTTTATGCTGTTTTATTATCATCACAACTTCTTCAAGAGAAGTGTTGCCTGCTCTTTCTCCCAACCCATTTATTGTACATTCAATTTGCCTTGCACCATTAACGACACCCTCAACGGAATTAGCTGTTGCTAAACCGAGATCATTATGGCAGTGACAGGAGATAATTGCCTTATCTATGTTTGGAACATTGTTTATTAGAAAGGCCATTTTTTCACCATATTGATGTGGAAGACAGTAGCCGGTAGTGTCAGGGATATTCACTGTAGTAGCCCCGGCTTTAATTACAGCTTCAATAACTCTTGCTAAATATTCATTATCAGTTCTGCCGGCATCTTCAGCATAAAATTCAACATTATCAGTAAATTTTCGTGCCCATTTTACACATTGAACAGCTCTTGCTAAAATTTCGCTTTGTGTGGAATTGAATTTACTTTTTATGTGATAATCTGATGTGCCGATGCCTGTATGTATCCTTGGACGGGCAGCATATCTCAAAGCTTTCGCTGCCACTTCAATATCATTTTCTACTGCACGGGTTAATGCACAAACAACAGCATCTTTAATTTTGCGTGAAATTTCAGTTACCGATTCAAAGTCACCGGGACTGGATACAGGAAACCCGGCTTCAATAATATCTACGCCTAAATCTTCAAGCACCAGGGCGAGCTCAATTTTCTCGTTTGTATTTAACTTGCATCCTGGAACCTGTTCGCCATCCCGAAGTGTTGTATCAAAAATGTAGACCTTATTTTCAGACATTGTGATATAATTTTGATTTTAAGCAGATCGTAAGACGTGAAAGGCGACATGAATATTTTCAAGCCTGAATGCCCGAAGACAAGGTTGACATCTGCCTTTTTACGTTTTGAAAAGAGCGTTTATAAATATAAGGTCTAATAAAAAACATGTCTAATCAATATATAATGAATATTACACTGCTTAACTAAGATGATATGTATAGAACCATGATAGATAATGACTTCCGGAATAAATAAATTACGATGCCCAACCGCTCAACAGATGCGCTTTTTCAATTAATTCACTCGCTTCAAAAGCAGGAAAAGCGCAATTTTAAATTATACGTAAAAAGAAATTCTTCTAATGAGGACATGAAAGTGATACAGCTATTTGATGCTTTGGATACCATGAATGAATATGATGAAGATGTTTTAATGAAAAAAGCATCGTCTTTAAAAAAACAACAGCTATCTAACACTAAGGCACATTTATATAAACAGGTTTTAGCAAGTCTTCGGATATTGGAAAATAAGAACATAGACATACAACTACATGAGCAATTAGATAATGCAAGAATTCTTTACAATAAAGGGCTTTACCTGCAAAGCCTTAAAGTATTGGATAAAATAAAGGAAACAGCAAAAGCGAATAACCAGATCAGCCTCCTGGTACAGGTAGTATTTTTAGAAAAAAAAATTGAAACCCTCCATATAACACGTAGCCTGAAAGACAGGGCTTCACAACTAATAGGAGAGGCTGATGATATTAATGAGCGTTTGGTAAGAATAACAAAACTCTCCAACCTGGCTTTACAATTATACAGCTGGTACATCAATAACGGCCATGCAAGAAATGAAAAAGATGAAAGAGAAATAGAGAACTATTTTAAAGCTTATTTATCAGATGATCTAAAGAAAGCGAATGGCTTTTACGAAAAACTATACCTGTATCAAAGCTATTGCTGGTATGCTTTTATAAGGCAGGATTTTTTAATGTATTATCGTTATACAAAGCATTGGGTTGATATATTTGTTCAGGAGCCTTTAATGATCGAGATAGAAACTGCCAGTTATATTAAGGGTATCCATAACTTATTAACTGCACACTTTACTACACGTAATTATTTAAAGTTTGAAAAGGAGCTTCAAAAGTTTGAAGAATTTGCCAATTCAGTTATTGTAAAGCAAAGTGATAATAACCGCATACAGGTTTTTGTTTATTTATATATTGCCAAGATCAATCAACATTTTTTAGATGGAACATTTGCTGAAGGAATATTATTAGTGCCCGCAATAAAGGATAAATTAAATGAGTTTCAGCTTCACCTTGACAGGCACCGTATTCTTGTATTTTACTACAAAATTGCTTCACTGTATTTTGGCGCAGCTGAATTTGGCAACAGCATAGATTATCTTAATAAAATAATTAACTGGAAAGTTGATCTTAGAAATGACCTGCAATGTTATGCCCGGCTATTGAACCTGATTGCACATTATGAATTAGGGAATTTTGATCTGCTGGAATACCTGACTAAATCAGTATACCGCTTTATGGCTAAGATGGAGAATTTAAGTGTTGTAGAAGAGGAGATGTTTAAATTTTTGCGCAAATCGTTTCATCTATCACCAAAAGAATTAAAGCCGGCTTTTGTTAAGCTATTAGAAAAAATAAAACAATTTGAAAAAAACAGGTTTGAGACACGTGCCTTTGTTTACCTGGATATTATTTCATGGCTGGAAAGTAAAGTGTATGAGAAACCTGTGTGCGATATTATCAGGGAAAAGTATTTAGATAGAAAAAAAGGGAAAAGTATTTAGATAGAAAAAACTATGGTAATTATTTAAAAAAAAAGTCCCGGTTTTTCGGGACTAATTAGTTTGAGGGGTTAGGATATTCTAAAGGATTGGATTTTAAAAAAAAGAAGTTGACTGATACTGGATTTAATTGGTTTTTCGAATGGATATGGATATAAATAAGAATCAGGTTTAATTTAAGATCAATGCTATTAATGCATCAATCAACTTCTAACACAAAGATACACTGAAGGGTATCCCAAAACAAGAGCGCAATTACGCTTTCTTTGTTATGTGGTATTTACTATTGGGATGGTAAAAAAACGAATGGATATCACCAGTTTAATTTTTTTTCCATCAAAATTAATCTGTATTTATTTCGCAACAGGCATCTCAACAATGAATGTTGAGCCTTTATTTATTCCTTCGCTTGATGCCGTTACAGAGCCATGATGTGCTTCTACCAATGCTTTAACGATAGAGAGCCCTAACCCTGTTGAAGTTTCGCCACCAGTTGGTTTGGCACTTAACCGGGTGAAACGTTGAAAGAGATTTTTTTTATCTTCCTCAGTAAAACCCGGTCCTTCATCTATTATTTCTAAAACAGCTTTATCATTTTCTTGTTTAACAGTTATTATAATGTTTTTATTTTTTTCAGAATACTTAATAGCATTGTTAATCAGGTTATCTGCTATCTCAGTTAATTTTGTTTCGTCTGCAAACACTATAGGATGATCTTTAATCGTAAGATGTATTTTTTGACTTTTATTCTTTGCTAAAACCTGATTAGTTTCAACAATGCTTTGAATTAGATTTGCAAAGTCCAACTTTATCAAATGAAGTTTTATTTGCCCGGCATCACTAGCTGCACTTTCAAGCAATTCGTTTATAATTCCGCTCATTTTTTGAGCTGCTTTATTTATGTGATCAGATATTTCAGAAATAATTTTCGGATCATTTTTTTGTTTTATCAACTCTGACCAAATTGTTATGGTTGTTAAGGGATTTTTAAGATCGTGGGCTGCAATATTTAATACCTGGTTTTGTTGGTAAATAGCAGTTCTGGCAGCCAGTCGTAATTCCATTTCATCAATTAATATTTCTGCCAGATCATGTAATATTTGTTTTTCAGAATTGCTAAGATGCCGCGGATGTTTATCAATAATACATAATGTTCCTAAGTTATGTCCATCTTGTACTTTAAGCGGAGCGGCTGCATAAAATTGTAAACCAAATTCACTTGCAACTAAAGGATTGGCTAATGTTCTGGGATCTTTGAGAGCATCTTCTACTAAATAAATTTCATCAGATAAAATTGCAGAGGCACACAAGCCAGGATCACGCCCAATTTCAGAAACGTCTAATCCATAACGCGATTTAAACCATATCCTGTCGGTATCTACCAAGGTAACGATAGCTATAGGAACGTTAAAGAGTTTAGCCGCTAATTTTGTTATCCTGTCGAAGCTACCATCCGGTGGAGTATCCAGAATATTATATCTTTTTAAAGCCTTTATTCTTTCCGCTTCAGCTATTATTATTTCATCTTCCTGTATCATCGGTGTTAAAGATATGAAGTATATTAATTACCGCCGATGTACTTCCTTTGTTGGCTCTCTTTTCACTTCATGGCTTAATTGACTGCAATAGTGTACCTCCCAGGTACAATGCGTGCCATTGGGAAGAGTGTACATTGTAATGATAAAAGGTTTTATTTTGGTCCATTTTTTTGTCTCACGCAGCTAAGTTATTTATGATGCATATACTTAAACCTTTTTAATTTTACACCACCTTTACCAACCAATAATTCTTCTTTCCTTTTTGCACCAGCAAATATTTGCTATTTAGTAATTGTGAATTGTCAACCTTAAACTCTGCGGTTTCAACCTTTAACTTATTAATGCTTACTCCGCCAGCCTGCAGCATTTTTTTTGCTTCGCCTTTGCTGGCAAAAATTTTTGTATCAGCAAGAAACGAAAT
>JBPCQG010000465.1:0-3582 GCA_050998315.1 Chitinophagaceae bacterium | reverse complement strand
ATGCCGCAAGTCCGGCTAACGAACAACCGGCAATAGTTATAGAATTAAACTTTCTTACCCCGGTTTTCTTTTTAATAAACGCATACAATTCATTATCAACAAAAGCAGAATATTTTGCAGCATCAGCTCCATTGTTTTTAAAATCAGGATAATCTGCAATACCTAATTCCTTCATACGATCGGCTGTATGAATTGCAACTACAACCAATGGCTGTATCAATTTCTTTTTGTAAAGACTATCAATAATTTCTTTTACACGTAGTTTCTCAATATCCTGCCCATCATTCAATAATAAAAGATTAAAAATGTTTTTATCATCGGGCACAGGGGTATTTATAATGGTGAGCTTTACATGTCTTTGTAAATGTCTCGAATATATTGAATCCTCAATCTCTTTAATCTTATTTTTACAACTAACAAATACCAGGATGAATAGAAAAATTGGAACATGGGATAATCTTATCATAACAAATTTTTACGAGTGACTAAAGTATATAAATTTGGCGGCAAAAGTATTACAGCGTAAATTTGCACCCTAAATCGCGAAGTAGAGCAGCGGTAGCTCGTCGGGCTCATAACCCGAAGGTCGGAGGTTCGAACCCTCCCTTCGCAACACAAAATGAATTGGTCTTAATATTTTTCATCTCTTCCCTCTAATGCTTAAGACTCCATGCTACAAAATTCGATGAAAAAAATACTTATTGTTGTATTGATTATAATAATCAATTATGGCGCTAACGCCCAGGCATGCTTGAAAAATGACAGCAGCAAAATGGAATTAAAAGTTTTTGATGCAGGCAATAATAATAATGATAAATATGTATTATTTAAAGGGCAGCCCCAAAAAATTAAATTGAAGTTTATAAAAGAGAATATTAAAATATGTAATGAATGTTCACACCCTGAAGTTTTTACTCATTATAATGAAATTATTGATGATAAATTAACGGGGGGAATGTATGTTATTCATTATATGGAAAACCAATATGAATTAACATATACACGCAACAGCGATAAACAAAATTTTGTTTTTACCGGCTCGTCAAAGCCTGAGCATTGTACCTGGTAAGCCCCTATAGCTAAATACATCTTGTGATAAACTAATTATTAAATGCGTTGGTAGCACCTTCCTTCGCACATACATCTGAATTTCAGCACTTTTTTATTTGGTACTTTCGTGGCCATGAAATCAGGGTTCGTAAATATTTTTGGCAAACCCAATGCTGGCAAAAGCACACTGCTTAATGCATTAATAGGAGAAAAGCTTGCTATCGTTTCTCCCAAGGTGCAAACAACCCGCCACCGCATTAAAGGCATTTTAACCGCGGATGATTATCAAATCATCTTTTCAGATACACCGGGTATAATAGAACCGAAATATAAACTTCATGAAAAAATGATGCAGGCTGTAAAAAGCAGTCTTGAAGATGCTGATGTAGCATTATTAATTGTTAATATAAAAGATGATTTGCAGGAAGTAAATGAGGTCTTTTCTTCGTTGCATTTAAAAGTTCCGGCAATTGTTATTATTAATAAAGCAGATATAGTTAAAGATTTAGAGATAAATAATGCAAAAGAATTTTTTCAGCATCAGCTTTATTGTAAAGCCGTGGCAGTTATTTCGGCTTTAAGAAAAAAAGGGGTTGATAAATTGCTGGAAAAAATTTTGGACCTTTTGCCGGAAGGGGCACCTTTTTATGAAGACGATAATTTGAGTGATCTGCCTACAAAATTTTTTGTGGGCGAGTTGATAAGGGAAAAAATATTTTATTTATACCAGGATGAAATTCCATATCATGCAACTGTACTTGTGCAGGAATTTAAAGAGAAACAAACGCTTGTGAAAATTGCTGCAGACATTATATTGCAAAGAGAAACGCAAAAGGGAATTGTGTTAGGAGAAGGCGGAAAAATGATAAAAGAATTAGGAACACGGGCAAGAAAAGATATTGAGCAGTTTTTGGGTAGAAAAGTATTTTTAGAGCTATTTGTAAAAGTGAGACCAAAGTGGAGAGATAACGAGTTGCAGTTAAAAGAATATGGTTATTAATTTCTGCACCATGATTTGGGTAGATTTTCAGGATTAAAAAGAGTTCATCAAATTATTGATTAGGTATAATTTTTAAAAAGTTGCAATGAATTCGTTTGGCAGATTATTTAGAGTAAATATTTTTGGTGAATCGCATGGCGAATTCGTAGGAGTTGTTATTGATGGCTGCCTTGCAGGAATACCTTTACATGTGGAAGATTTTTCTGCTGATTTGGAAAGAAGAAAAGCCGGCGCAAAAGGAACAACGCCAAGAAAAGAAGATGATATTCCTGAAATAGTAAGCGGTGTATTTAATGATAAGACAACGGGCGTACCAATAACAATTTTATTTAAGAACAGTAATACCAGAAGCGGTGATTATGAAAGACAAAGGGCTGTGCCTAGACCAGGACATGCAGATTTTGTTGCCTCTCAAAAATTTGATGGTTTTCAAGATTACAGGGGTGGTGGTCATTTCAGTGGAAGATTAACGGTTGCGTTGGTTGCTGCAGGTATTGTGGCTAAAAAAATATTAGACCTCACCCCTAACCCCTCTCCAAAGGAGCGGGGAATTAAAATCACTGCTACAATCTTAGAAATAGGTGGAGAAACAGATCTGGATAAGGGATTGCAAAAAGCAGTTGATGCAAAAGATTCGATAGGTGGAATTATTGAATGTCGTGTAAATGGATTACCTATAGGATTGGGCGAGCCATTCTTTGACTCGGCAGAGTCACTATTAAGCCATGCTGTGTTTGCTATACCGGCTGTTCGTGCTATCGAGTTCGGAACAGGTTTTGCCGCTGCAAAAATGTTTGGCAGTAAACATAATGATCCAATTGAAGATGCAAGTGGCAGAACAACTACCAATAATGCCGGTGGTGTTGTTGGAGGATTAACAAACGGTAATGAACTTGTTTTCAGAATTGCCATCAAGCCAACATCCTCTACATCGCAGGAGCAGCAAACATTAAATATAGAAACCAATAAAGTAGAACCATTTTCTGTAAAAGGGCGTCACGATCTTTGTATCGCATTAAGAGTGCCGGTTGTGTTGGAAGCAGCAACAGCAATTGTTTTAGCTGATCTTATGTTACTTAATAAAAAAATGTTACAGGCGTTGTGATGCTATTATCTTTTTCAGCTTTTTAAAGCTTATATCCATTAATTCAAAATCTTTTGCATCAGGGAAACTAAAATGCCACCATTCTGTTTCCAAAACTTTAAAGCCATTTTTTTCCATTATATTTTTTAGGAGATTTCTGTTTTGTAATATTTCTACAGGCAAAAAAATAAAAGTGGAATGTGCGGTATCGCTGAAATTATCATAGCCCGTACCCATCGGTAATTCAACTTTCGTTTTTAAATTAATTAGTGTAAGATCTACAGCAATACCACGGTTATGTCCGCTTCCTTTTTTTGGATCGGCAACATACCGCTCATCTTTTATCGGTTCCCACATTTTTTCTGTAACGGAATATGGTCTATATGCATCAAATATTTTCAACCCAATCCCCAGATTGTTTAATTCACCTTGTACACGCTGCAAAGCT
>JBPCQG010000453.1:0-8732 GCA_050998315.1 Chitinophagaceae bacterium | reverse complement strand
GTCTTGCTGCATGAGGATTATTATAAAATATGGGACGCAATGCCTTTTCTGTTTTATCAGTCATTTGAAAAACGGTTAGCACTTTACTAAAATAATTGTACAAAGCAGGTAGCACCATTTGTATTGGAGCAGCCTTGGGATTTCCTTCAAAATATTGGATAATTGTAATTGCTTTTGCAAGATCTTTATTGCTTAACGCTTGCTGCAATTCAAAAACATTGTACTCTTTGCTTATACCCACATATTTTTCAATATCATCTTCATTGATATTTTTTCGTTCATGCAGATTCATTGATACCTTTTCAAACTCATTAACAATCCGGCTCAGATCATTACCAATATGATCAACAAGTAACGTTAATGCTCTTGGAGTAATAGTATATCCGTTAGATTGAATAAAATCATTTGTCCACCCCGGTAATTGATTATCGTATAGTTTTTTGGTAGACAAAACTTCACCATTTTGCTTTAATAATTTTGCCAGTTTACTTCTGCCATCAATTGTTTTTCCTTTAGAAGAAACTACAAAAACAGGTGATACAAGCGGATTTGCTATATAGTTTTCCAGCCTGTCGATTTCTTTCATCTGCTGGGCTTCTTTTAAAAGAATAACCTGCCTTTGCGCAAACATCGGGTAACGGCTGCAGGCATTTACCACTTCTACCCAATTGGCATCTTTGCCATAAAAAACGCTCAGGTTAAATGCGTTATCTGCTTCACTTAAAATATTGTGCTCTGCATAATTCATCACAGCATCAATATAAAGGTACTCCTCTCCTTCCAGCCAATAGAATGGCTTAAAAATATTTTTCTTCCATTCACTAATTATTTTATCAGCGCTCATTTTTCAAAGATATATTACTTCCTTAATTACGTATTTAACGCTGTACTTCAAAACAAATAATTGGAAACATTTTATAATTAAATAAGTTTGCTCACATATTTTTGGAAAATCCTAACTTGCCTCTGCTTTTAAAGAGTTAATAATTTATTAATTACCTAAATAAACAATTATGAGTTTTGAAAATTTTCCTTACGGTGAAGCGCCCCAGGAAAAACCAGTAATAAAAAAAAATAATTACAGCACAATTTTAACCGGAACATTATTGGTTGCACTATTAGGTACATGGGGTTATATAATTTGGGATAAAAATAATACCAATCAAAAAACGCAGGAACTAACAACGCAAGTAACAACAAGTGATTCCTCTAAAAATGAATTACAAAGAGAATTTAATGATGCTACAATGCGTTTGGATATGCTTAAAACATCCAATGCGAGGGCTGATAGCCTTTTAAAGACAAAAGATAAAGACATTGAGGATCTCAAGGTAAAAGTTCAATCTATCTTAAATAATAAAAATGCAACCACAGCGCAGTTAGCGGAAGCAAGATCAATGATTGCTCAATTAAAAACAAACATAGATACGTATACAGCTGAGATTGAAAAACTACAGGGTGAAAAAGTAAAATTAACTGAAGAAAAAAGAGTAGTAACTGAAGAGAGAGATGTTGTAACTAAGAATTATGATTCTGCAAAAACCGTTATAAAGCAAAAGGAAGATGTAATTGATGTTGGTTCTACTTTGCAGGCATTTAATTTTAATATTGTTGGTTTAAAAGAAAGAGGCAGTAAAGAAAAAGAAACATCTACCGCAAGAAGAGTAGATAAATTAAGGATAACCTTTGATCTTGAAAACAGGATTGCTCCAAGCGGCTCTAAAGATGTTTTTGTTTGTATCACTGCTCCTGATGGAACACCAATTGCTGTTGAAGCATTGGGTTCCGGTAAATTCGTAACCCGTGATGGAATGGAAAAGTTATTTACAAAAAGGGTACTGGTAAACTACAACCAGGGCGAAAAACAAACTGTTACGGTTGAATGGAAACAGAATAGTAGTTTCCAAACAGGCAATTATAAAATCGAAGTATATCACAACGGATTTAAAATTGGTGAAGGAATTCGCACATTTAAAAAGGGTGGATTGTTTGGGTAAACCCCCTATCCCCCTGAAGGGGGTAAAAGGAGAATTTATTTAAAAATTTTGTGTACTATATTCTCCCTTTAGGGAGTTAGAGGGTTAAAATAACGCTCTTAGAGATGCCCTGCCTGAATGTATGGTACGAGTGCCACCGGGTTTTCGCCCTTCATATTCAAGGTTCATTTCTATATTTCCTGCAAGCCGTTTAGTGAATTGCATACTCCATAAATAATTTTTTCCCGGCAATAGTCCATCTAAAATTATATATCCAACAGTTGTATTTGGTGTGCCACCAATAAATGAAATATTATTAAAGGTGAATTTACCATTTAGAGTTCCGCTGGATAGTACATTATATTTTACTTCGGTGGTTACTGAATTATTTTTTGATTGCTCCCTGTTGCCAATTGTATTTTGCTTATCATCAAAATTATAAATGAGGCTTACTCTTAGTTTGCTGCCATAGATATAACTTACTGATGGCTCAATTGAAGTTTCATCAATAAGATAGTTTCTGTTAGCGAACTTTGGAGTGGTGAGCTGATTTTTTATAAACCGGTTTGTAAGGGATGTGGATACTGATTTATTAATATTCCATCTGCCCTTTAAAGAAACGTCTCTAAGTTTACGGCTTTCAAAACCATACGTTAGTAAAGATTTTATATTGCTTTTGCGATGTGTAAAGTCCATCCCCCACTTCACATTTGTCCTGTTGAAATAAAACGTATTTGACAAAAATGAATTTAAAGAAATTAAAGAAGTATCATTATTTCTTTTTCCGAAAGGATTAAATTGAAATGAACCAGCCGATATATCTTTTTTACTTATTTGCAATGCTGAATTGGTATTTATTCTGCCGAGAAGCCTGCTGAATTTTTTTGTTGAAAAAGCATTTATTAATGTCTTTGGGTTCAGATCAATACTATAATTAAACTGTACATAATTTGCTTTTATATATTGATTGGTCGGTGTGAATATCCGAATGTATTTTCTTTGATCCTGGTAAATAGCAATTTCAAACTCATTTAATTCGGGGATGCCATTTGCGTTATAATCATTCCAGGTATAATCTCCCTGTCCTGACTGAACTTCTATGTAAGTATATTCTCTTTTTTGCTCCTGTCCTGAGCCAACCTCATATAAAAAACTGCCGGTAAAAAACCCTTTCCATTCATTGATTGCATATTCCAATCTCCCTAAAATACTTTTATCGCTTTTCAAATTGGTCTGCAAAGAGTTTAAAACGTTTAATTCACGATAGGTGGCATTAAGTTTGAATTGATGCCTGTCATTTTTTAATAGTTCAGTAAATAAGCTAACATTATTGCTTTTATCAGAAGTAACCAGTGCTTTTTTAAAAGGAAGTTGATTCGTTCTTGTATAATATGTTACACCCCACCTGTTAGGTTTGGTATCATCTGATTTTACATACACCTGCCATATATTAAATGCAAAACTTGAGGGCGTAAGTGTATCAAATATTTTATTATTAAGCTTGTTATTTTCTGAAGAAAAATTAAAACCCAGCTGCAGGTTTTTAAATTTGTTTAATTGTTTTGAGATATCAATTGAAGGACGAATAAAGGTTCCATTTTGTGTATTGCTTTTAATATTAGTAACGTTTATCTTATCAGATATCTTCCATCCTTTTATCATCATGTAATGCACAAACGAGTGTCTTAAACCACTGTAGTTATCACTGCGCCTATAACTTGTAATATCATACTTCACCCGGTTATTATTTTTATCATTTAACTGGAAAGAAGCTTCCATTAGTTGTTCTGTTGCCGGCGCAGCATCAAAAGGCAGGCTCCAGTCACGATTGAATTCTATATTTCTTAATCTTTCAAGTGGTTTAAATTTATCCTGTACATATTCATATCCTAGAATGGTTTGCAAATTCAATCCCGGTCTAATAGATCTTAAAACATTGGCTTCATTTACAAATTGAAACTTAGCGGCAACTCCTTTATCATTTGTTTTATCTTTTGATGAGAAAGAATTTATATCATAATTACTTAAAGCCAGCTCTGTTTTTATTGATGACTTTGGTGAGATAAAATATTCTGCAACTGCGCTTACTAATTGGTGTTTTTTAGGAGTGATCAAAAGAACAACGGGTTCCCAATCGCCTTGGGGTATGTTATTTATATCTGGCTGTACCCATTTAAAAACCCTGCCATTTGCATTACCCTCAACAATTGAATAATTCCCCTTTTGAAGACCCACATTCAAAAATGAAACATTGTATAAATTATCTGTTTTTAGTGTTGAATAAATATAAATCGAGTCATGCCGGCTATTAAAAGCAGTATCAACTTTTTTGTATAATATCCTGCTGACTGAAAATGTATCTCTTTGTGCATTTTGATAACGGGCACTGTCAAGATTATCGCCAAGTGTTGAAAGGAATTGTTTTTGTCTTGCATCCAGCGTTTGGTTTATAGATGAATTTTTTGCATCAACGTTTGAATAAGCGCCAATACTTAGTTTAAGTTTATTGTTTAAATTTATTTCATCATTTGCATAGATTAATGAGTTAAGATAGTTTCTATCGCTGAATTCAAATTCCACCTGTATTCTGCTGTCTTTTGTTATTAACCGTTTTGAAGTAAATGTAAGCTCAGCTGTATTATAATTAATGATGTAATCTTCATCTTCTCCCCTTCTTAAAAGCTCTCCATCAAGAAAAACACGTTCGGTACTTGCGAGTACTGTAAAATATAATTCATTGTTAGGTCCGTATAATCGGTATGGCCCTTGATTGCCTTCTAAAGGTGTTAAAACATTCTTAACAAATTTGCCTTTGGCAATAGCACCACTAACCAACAAATTGTTTAATGCTCCTTTGTTTATTTTATTAGCCGATATAAAAGAAACTCCCTGTAGTCTCTTATAAAAATTAAGAAAATAATTTTGGCTTTGCCTGATATCAATATCACCAAAATTTACCTGCCATCCTTTTTTCTTTATCTGCATAAATACTTTATCAAATTCACGAATGTCCTGCGTATTTCCTTCCGGCTGAATAGGAATATTGTTGTCACTAATGGCAGCCGTTAATTCAAGACTATCGCCGATAAATCCATTCAATTGTAAATTCAAACTTGAGTTAATAACAGCATCCTGGTTATTACCAAAAGAAAGTCCACGACCAAGACTTCCCGTTAGGTTTATAGTCCCGAAATCAAATAATTTATCTGCTTTTTTATTATTAAATACCGAGGGCTCAATTAAAAAATTATACCGAATACTGTCATAGCTAAATCTTTTTGTAACAGCGTTTAGTTTAAAAGGAAATACACGGTATATTATCAAAACTGTTTCAATACTGGGTTTAATTTTCCAGGTAAGGGAGGCATTTACAAAATCCACTTCATACATATTAGAAGGAACATCATTTATTGTAAATGTGTTAGGAATAACACTCAAACTATCAAATTGAATGATACTTTGTGTTGTGGAAACGTATTTTTTACGAAGATTAGAAAGCGATGAAGGATCCTGAGAAAAAGCACCTTCTGCAAATAATAAAAAGAGAAAAACAAAGTATATCCTTTGGGGCTTCAATCCTTTTTTATTAGTAATGCTTAAAATTAGCATTTATTGTGCAGCGAAGGGAGAAACAAGTGATAAGTGATCTGTGATCAGTATGGGAGATGTTAGTTTATAACATATCACAACTATTCTCCAGCAGTGAGAGGTGATCAGTATGGGAGAAATGTAAATTTATAACTTCATTACTTATAACAACTGATAAACTGGTTACTGGTAACTATTCTTCAGAAGTAGCGCCTGCACCAAAATATTCCCTATTCATTCTTGCAATGTTCGCCACAGAAATTCCTTTAGGGCATACGGCCTCACATTCATAAATATTGGTACAATTACCAAAGCCCTCTTTATCCATTTGTGTAACCATATTCAAAACCCTTGTTTTTCTTTCGGGCATTCCCTGTGGTAATAATGCCAGTTGAGAAACTTTGGCGCTTACAAATAACATTGCAGAACCGTTAGGGCATGCAGCAACGCAGGCGCCGCAACCAATGCAGGAAGCTGCAAAAAATGATTCATCAGCTTTTTGTTTTTCTATGGGGAGAGCATTTGCATCAACGGCATTGCCTGTGTTTACTGATACATATCCCCCTGCCTGTATAATTCTGTCAAAAGCACTTCTGTCAACAACCAAATCTTTAATAACCGGAAAAGCAACAGAGCGCCATGGCTCAACAACAATTGTATCGCCATTTTTAAAAGCTCTCATGTGTAACTGGCAAACGGTATTTTTTTCCCACGGCCCATGTGCTTTTCCATTTACATACATGCTGCATGCTCCGCAAATACCTTCTCTGCAATCATGATCAAATGCAATAGCATCTTTTCCCTCGTTTATTAATCTTTCATTTAACACATCAAACATCTCTAAAAAAGACATTTCCGAAGAAATATCAGATACCTCGAAAGTTTCAAAACTTCCTTTTGAGGTACTATTTTTTTGCCGCCAGACTTTTAGTTTCAAATTCATAGTATAATGTTCCATACAGTCTTTTCTTTAGATTATCTGATTACTTGTAACTTCTTTGACTTGGATGCACCACATCAAAATGCAATTTCTCTTTATGCATTTCTTCTTCTCCTTTCTCATTGTATTCCCAGGCAGCAACATAACTGTAATTCGAGTCATCCCGTTTTGCTTCGCCTTCTTCGGTTTGCATCTCTTCTCTAAAGTGTCCACCACAACTCTCCTTACGGTTTAATGCATCCATACACATCAGTTCACCTAATTCAATAAAATCTGCAACACGACCGGCTTTATCCAATTCAAAGTTCATTTCATTTATTTCTCCGGGTATTCTAACATTATTCCAGAATTCAATTTTCAATTGTTTTATCTCTTCAATAGCGGTCTTTAATCCTTCTTCTTTACGTGACATTCCGCATTTGTCCCACATAATTTTACCAAGTCGTTTATGAAAACTTTCTACTGATTCTGTTCCTTTAACATTCATCAATTTTTCTATACTTTGTCTCACTTCATTTTCGGTTTGCTCAAATGCCGGATGTGAAACAGGGATAGATGGAGTTCTGATTTCATCAGCAAGATAATTTCCCAGGGTGTACGGAATAACAAAGTATCCGTCAGCCAATCCCTGCATTAACGCTGATGCGCCAAGCCTATTTGCACCATGATCACTGAAGTTTGCTTCGCCTAAAGCATATAACCCGGAAACCGATGTCATCAGCTCGTAATCAACCCATAAGCCACCCATTGTATAATGCACCGCAGGGTAAATTCTCATCGGAATTTCATACGGATTCTCTCCTGTTATCTTTTCATACATTTCAAACAGGTTGCCATATTTTTCAGCAACAACCTCTTTTCCTAACTTAATTATTTTAGATTTCTCAGCATTCTCCAGATTATGTTTTCCAACTTCAATTAATCCATAGCGTTTTATTGCATCAGCAAAATCAAGATAAACAGCAAGCTTTGTGGTTCCTACTCCGTGCCCATCATCACATCTTTCTTTTGCAGCCCTTGATGCAACATCTCTCGGCACAAGGTTTCCAAAGGCAGGATATCTTCTTTCTAAATAATAATCTCTTTCATCTTCAGGTATATCAGTTGCTTTGCGGGTATCATCTTTAGTTTTTGGCACCCATATCCTTCCGTCATTTCGCAAACTCTCACTCATCAAAGTAAGTTTACTCTGGTACTCACCGCTAACCGGTATGCATGTAGGATGAATTTGTGTAAAGCATGGATTACCAAAGTATGCTCCTTTTTTATGTGCCTTCCATGCGGCAGTTACATTGCTGCCCATTGCATTGGTGCTTAAATAAAAAACATTACCGTAACCGCCTGAACATAATAATACAGCATGACCAAAATGCCTTTCCAACTCACCAGTAATTAAATTTCTTGCAATAATTCCTCTTGCTTTGCCTTCAATAGTAACAACATCAAGCATTTCATGACGGCTATACATTTTTACGTTCCCTAAAGCAACTTGTCTTTCTAAAGCACTGTATGCTCCCAGTAATAGTTGTTGTCCTGTTTGCCCAGCAGCATAGAACGTACGCTGAACTTGTGTTCCTCCAAAGGAACGATTACTAAGTAAACCTCCATATTCTCTCGCAAAGGGAACGCCTTGTGCAACACATTGATCAATTATCGCAGCGCTGACTTCCGCAAGCCGGTAAACATTTCCTTCTCTTGCCCGGTAATCTCCGCCCTTTACTGTATCATAAAATAATCTGAAAACTGAATCACCATCATTCTGATAATTTTTTGCTGCATTAATTCCTCCCTGTGCGGCAATGCTATGTGCCCTGCGTGGACTATCCTGGAAACAAAATGCCTTAACCTTATAGCCTAATTCTCCTAATGATGCAGCAGCAGAAGCTCCTGCCAGGCCTGTACCAATAACTATCACTTCCAGCTTGCGCTTATTGGCAGGATTAACAAGTTTTACATGACTCTTGTAATCTCTCCATTTAGTTTCTAAATCGCCTTCCGGAATTTTTGCATCTAAACCCATAAATAGTTAACAGATTAAGTTGATGTTTTAGTTTTAATTAAACCATTTTAAATAAATTGATATTGGCATGAGAGCAAACAATGTACAAATAACAATTGTGTAAAAAATGCCAATCCCTTTTATGAGTGGTGAATATTTTTTGTGATTTATTCCAAAAGTTTGGAATGCGCTTTGAAAACCATGAAGCAAATGCCATGCAAGTGAAATC
>JBPCQG010000336.1:0-29801 GCA_050998315.1 Chitinophagaceae bacterium | reverse complement strand
CTTTCTCCAAATAAAACGAGGCTTGTATCGCCATTTCCTTCAGGTATATCACCAAGCACCTGGTCGTATGTCCTGTTTTCTTTAATGATATAGAACACATATTTTATTGGCGACACATCGCCTACTTTCATGGGTATAGGATTTCCTTTCTCACCTTTGCTTGTCATTTCTTTTTCTTTTGAATAGGGTGTGTTTTTATAAACAGCTTTTGAATAATCAGCAAGCCTGGCATCTGTTGGTTCGTCAATTATTGACATGGTTCCTTTCATCAATCCGCCAATATAGCCAGGGCGTACTGAAGCAGAAGTTTCACCCAAATGCCGCAGAACCAGCTTTTGCGTTTTAACAGGATTTGGCCCCTCGGGATTAGGGAAAGAAGAAAACCCTTTTCCATTAGATACAAATATTTTTTTGCCAATCACTTTTATGTTTGTGGGATACCAGCCTGTAGGAATATAGCCTTTTGATTTACAGCTGCCGGGAGATGACACATCAAATACTGCCAGACAATTGTTATCAGCATTAGCCACATATAATTTTTTTTCATCCGCAGATAATGCAAGCCCATTGGAAGTAGAGCCTGCCGGTGCATCGGGGTATAAAGCTGCATTTAAAACTTCAAGCACTTTACGTTTTTTTATATCAATTACCGAAACACTGTTATCATTTGCGTTTGCAACAAATAAAATGTCTCCTGACTTATTTAATAATAATTCATTAGGATTATCACCAACTGTAATTTCATGAATTAATTTTCTTTGCTTTGTATCATACACCAGTACTTTATCTCCTCCCCAGGAGGATATGTACAATTCTTTTTTATCAGGAGACAGTAAACATGCGTACGCTTCATTTCCTAAGGTAAGCTGCTGAATAATACTTTTATCAGTAAGATTGATGACATACAACGAATTATTTTCCTTTGTAACTACATACAAAAGTTTTGCGGCATCATCTATTTCAATACCGGCAGGAGAAATTTTTACAGGCCATTTTTTTCCAAGAAGAATACTATCCTTTAACTGCAGCCTGTTATTATTTATTGCATATTGTAATATCCAGTTATCATTTCCACCCGATGCGTATAAATATTTTTCATCGCTGCTGAATTTCAGGCCATACCACGATTTTGGAATAATAACATTATGCAAAACCTTCTCACTTAATGGATCAATTAACTGAATGCTTTGTATGCTCTGGCCATTATTGGTAACGGCTAAAAATTTTTTTGAGGAGGAAACAGCAAGGTTAAGCGGCAGATCACCCAGTGGAAAGGTGCGGCCTGCAGGAGAAAGATGCCATCCGTTGGGCAGCATAACTCTTTTATGATAAATTTGTTTACCCTGCTTTTCAACTTCAACAGTTTTTTGGCTAAAAGAAATAAAATGAATGCTTAAAAAAAATGTTGTAAGAAAAAATACATTTCTGCATAAATCAAATTGCAATTTCATGATTAATAAATTTTTGCGGCAAACTTAACTGGTATCTTTTATAAAAATACGGATATAAGATATTTAATGATTTGATGATTTTAAACTCTTCTTTGTTACACCTTGCTTATTTTTTTGCGGCAATAATTTATTAAGAAGTTTTTCAACCAGCCCTATAAATGGCAGAAAAACCAGTACACCTAAAATATTAAAAGCCATGTGGGCATTTGCCACCTTTTGTTCCAGACTGGCATTGCCTGATATACTTTCAATAAACTTTACAAACCAGGGAAAGATCAACAGGCCCACACATATTGAAATAATATTAAAAAAAAGATGAAACAACCCTGTCTTCAAAGCCTGCCTGTCAGACTTAATTGTTGCAAGCAGGGTATCAGCACAGGTTCCAAGTTCAGCGCCAATCATTACTGCTATACCTGCACTTAAACTAAGCAGCTCTTTTTTGGCTAATGTTATAACCATACCAACCGTAGCAGATGATGATTGAATGATTATTGTAACTACAGCCCCTACACCTGCGCCACGTACCGGGCTTTCAAGCATGGTCATCCAATGTAAAAATCTATTATGATCCCGTAATGGTTCTACTGCTCTTTCCATAGTATAAAGCCCAAAGAACAGGATACCAAAATAAAGAACGCTTTTACCAACTTTGGATAAATTTTCGCTTCGGCTTATAAAGGTTAGTATCAATCCTATAATTATTGGTATCGGAGAATATTGACCTATATCGAGTGCAATAATCTGGCTGGAAAATGTAGTGCCAATATTTGCTCCCAACACTATACCCAATGATTGACGAAATGTGAGAAACCCGGTTTTAACAAGAATGATGGTTATAATAATTACTGCCGATGATGAATCCAGAATAACAGTAATAATAGTTCCGGTTAAAATTGTAGAAAAAAGATTGGTAGTAAGCTTACTTATCCATTTTTTCGATTTCTCTCCGAGAACATCTTTTAATGTATCGGAAAGATTAAAGATTGCAAAAAGGAACAACCCTAAACCTCCTAAAATGGGTAACACTATTTCCATTTGCAAAAGATAAGGGCATTTTTTATTAACAGTGTATTAAGAAAATGTTACCAGTTAAAAATACATGCTGGATTAGTGCCGTACAGCTTCCTTAAACATATTTCATCGAATATTATCTTGCAGAACTTATCGCATAACAATTACATAACATTCCGGTAATGATGGGATAACATGTAAATAGTCTCTTTGCAAAAAATATTATTGCATGAGATTTATCGTTACTTTTTTATGTTCTGCCCTTTTGTTTTTCAACACATTTTCTCAAACAGGAAAAATAGAAGGTAAGGTTACAGATTCAAAAACAGGAACTGCTTTATCGGGAGTTTCTGTAACCACATCTGTTTCAGTAAAAGGAACCGCAACTGATGTAGACGGCAGGTTCGTTATTACTTTAAATGCAGGAAAGTATACGATAAGACTTACTTCAGTAGGTTATCAAATAAAAGAAATAGAAGAGGTTGAAATTACACCAGGGACTGTAGTAAACTTAGATGTATTGATGGAGTCTGCCGCTAAAACAGAAACCGAAGTTGTTGTCAAAACATCACGCCGCCTGGAAAGTACTGCTGCACTTATATCTTATCAAAAAAATGCAAATACAGTTTCCCAGTTCGTTTCAGCTGAAAGCATAAGAAGGTCTCCTGATAAAAACACCGGGGAAGTTTTAAAAAGAGTTTCTGGAACCTCTATACAGGATGGTAAATATCTTGTGGTAAGAGGTTTGGCAGACAGGTACAACCAGGCAATGCTTAATGGAATATTATTAAGCAGCACAGAGCCGGATAGAAAAACCTTTTCTTTTGATATTTTCCCTGCATCCACAATTGATAATATTATTATAAATAAGGCTTTTATACCTGAACTTCCCGGTGAGTGGGCAGGTGGATTGATACAGGTAAATACCAAAGACGTTCCTGCTTCCAATTTTTTTAATATACAAATAGGTACAGGCTTTAATACACAAACTGCAGGTAGTGATTTTTTTACATACAATGGAGGTAAAACAGATTTTCTGGGATTTGATGACGGCACAAGAGAATTACCATCCAGCTTACCTTTAAAAAGCGCTTTTAATAATCTTAATCAAACAGAAAAAATTGTTTTTGGCAAACAGTTTAAAAATGAATGGGGCACTTCTAAAGACAACAACAATTTTTTAAATCAGTCATTACAAATAGGCGGGGGATTTAGTACAAAGCTGGGCGCCAAAAATAAACTCGGGGCAATACTCGGCATAAACTATAACAGGAGCGTAAGGAGAACAGAATTTGAGAACCGGATATTCAGCATTCAAAATAATACAGCAAGTTTAAATTTTGATTACTTCAATAATAAATACAGCCAGGACGTTTTGCTAGGTGCATTGGGCAATCTAACATTACAGTTAGGCAACAACAATAAAATATCATTTAAAAATATTCTTAATGTAAACACAGCTAATTACGCAACGCTTCGTACAGGTAAAGATTTTGAATCAAACTCGATCACAGGTGATAATATCCGGGCATCAGAATTAGCTTTTAAAGCCAATACTTTTTTCAATACACAACTATCAGGTGATCATAATTTTCCTGCATACAAAGCAAAGCTTCACTGGTATGGAAGTTTTAATATTTTAGACCAATACATTCCTGACCAAAGAAGAATTCAATACAACCAGGACGATCCAACCAACGCCAATTCACAATATTCTTTATTGATAGGCTCTTCGCAAACTTCACAAAAAAGCGGAAGCCGCTATTATGGATCTTTAAATGATTATATATACACCACCGGTGCTGATCTAAGTAAAAGTTTTACTATAAATGAATTAGCACAAAGTATTAAAGGAGGTTATTTCTTCCAGGTAAAAGACAGGTTGTTCGATTCAAGGCCTTTTTCTATTTATCTGCCAAGTGATAACTCAACACTTAAACATTTAGGCCAAGATGTGATATTTAGTCCTGAGAATTTTGGTACAGGCTTCGATAACAAATTTGCATTTAATGAAATTTATGATATCCGGTACAGGTACATGGCCAACTCAATATTAAATGCAGGTTTCCTGCAATTTGATAATCAGTTTTCTGATAAAATAAGATTTGTGTGGGGCTTACGTGTTGAAAATTTTGACCAGCTTATAGGGAGTACGAGAAAAAGTGATAGCCGTTTTGTATACAATAAAGTAACAGATTTTTTACCGGGCGCTAATTTTACTTATAAGGTAAATGACAAAACTAATTTACGTATATCAGGCTCGCAAACTGTTGTGAGGCCGGAGTTTAGGGAGTTAAGCGGATTTGCTTTTTATGATTTTGACCTTGGCGCAACAGTTACCGGCTCACCTGTTTTAAAACGTACCAAAATCACCAATGGCGATGTGAGATATATCCTAAAGCCGGGGAGTTATTCACCCTGGGAGTTTTCTACAAATTTTTTGATAAGCCTATTGAATTATTCTTTAATCAAACCGGCGCTGGAAGCTCAAGCACATTCAATTATATTAATGCAGAAAAAGCAAACAGCTATGGCGCAGAGTTTGAGTTCCGTAAAAAATTAGACTTTGCTCCTTCGTTAAAAAACTTTACTGTACAGGGTAATTTATCATACATCTATAACAGGATCCCCGGATTAAAAAGACCAATGCAGGGACAAAGCCCTTACCTGATTAATCTTGGATTGCAATATGACCTGGAAAAGCTTGGTTTGAATACAACCTTATTATTTAATCAAATAGGAAGAAGGATCTATTACGTAGGAAGCACCTCAAGCAATGGCACACTAAACAATGATAGCTACCCTCCTGTATGGGAAGCGCCCCGTGCATTGTTGGACTTGCAATTAGCAAAAAAAATATTAAAGAATAAAGGTGAATTAAAACTAAATATCTCTGATCTGCTAAATCAAACAGCAAACTATTATCATGATCTTAATGATAGTAAAAAGTTTGATCACAGCAGTGATGCACTAGCTATTAAACGCAAATATGGAACAAACGTAAGTCTCACATTCGGTTATAATATTAAATAAACAGACTATTAAAATTATAAAAAACAAACGATGAAAAAAGTATTCATTCTAATTGCAGCAGTTGGGTTTATGTCTGCCGGTTGTCGTAAAATTGAAGTTGATGGTTCAACCATTATCACAAACGGTGGTGTTGGAACAACAACTGAAAATACAATTCTGGAAGGCAGAATCACACAAAATCTTACTTTAAAATCCCAATTTACATACAAGCTCCGTGGGTTGGTATATGTTACAAATGGCGCTATCCTTACCATTGAGCCCGGTACTAAAATAGTGGGTGAATTAAAAAGGCAGGGTGGTCTGGTAATTACACGCAGCTCAAAAATTATTGCTGATGGCACTGTAGATAAACCGATTGTATTTACCTCTGAGGCTGCAACCCCTGCCAGGGGCGATTGGTCGGGCATTGTAATATTGGGTAATGCTCCAACCAATTCTTCTTTCAATGGTGTACAGGGAATTGGTGAAATAGAAGGGGGTATTAATAACAGTGATGGACTTGGCTTGTATGGAACTCCAATCACACAGGGCCAAAACCCTGCTGATAACAGTGGAATACTTCGCTATGTACGTATTGAATATGCAGGGTATGCATTTTTACCTGATAAAGAAATAAATGGATTAACCTTTGGCGGAGTTGGCAGTGGAACTGTTGTAGATTATGTGCAGGTGTCTTATGCAAATGATGATTCTTTTGAATGGTTTGGTGGTACTGTAAATTGCAAACATCTTATATCGTTTAAAACATTGGATGATGATTTTGATACCGATAACGGGTTTAATGGTAAAGTTCAATTCGGAATTGTACTTAGAGATTCCGGAATTGCTGATATTTCAAAATCAGAAGCATTTGAAAGTGACAACGATGCAAATGGCAGTACGCTTACTCCTCAAACCAAAGCGATATTCAGCAATATGACGATCATTGGTCCCAGAGCAACACCAACAAGCATAGGTAACAGTTTATTTCTGGCAGGCGCACAGATCCGCCGCAACTCATCTGAATCAATTTTTAACTCTATTATCATGGGATGGCCTGTAGGTTTATTAATTGATGCCAGCAAAGGTGTACCTACTGATAATAATATTCCTACAGGTTTACTTGTTCAAAATACAATCATTGCAGGCTGTAATGTTGCTGTAAAATATTCACCAAGCGCCACCACACCTACAGGAGCAACTGATGCAAGTATGCTGGCATGGTTTAATACGCCTGCATACGGCAACAGTATTGTCAGTGTCGCTACAGATGTATTGTCTGCGCCATTTAATTATACTGCACCTGATTTTACGCCTGGTTCCAATTCACCTGCATTAACGGGGGCAAGCTTTACTAATGCCGGCGGTGGTTTTACAAGTGTTACTTATCGGGGCGCTGTTGGCCCCGCTGACACCTGGTTTAAAGTATGGACAAAATATTAATTAAAAATCTCCAGTAGCAGAACCCAAAACAATTTCTACCACTCTGTAATCTTACAGAGTGGTTTTTTATTTATGCAACGTTATACTATTTGTAAAATAAAGACTGGCGGTTATTCTTTTCGGTGGCGATGTACGTGTTTACAAAATCTTTTTGATCTTTAATACGATTTGCTAAAGCACTTATCCTGTCTCTTACCTGATCGGTACCAATTTTAAAAGTTGCATGCGATTTATCTATCTCATCTAATTTGATAAGAGACGAAAGCAGCCTGGTATCTACGCCCTCAAGCAAAGCTTGTAATTCTGCATCTGTTTTTTCCGGAGAAAATTTATTGTTGCGGTATTGAATAAAATTATTAAGAACAGCTGTTGCCTCGTTTATCAATGCTACTGAGGAATTATAAAGATCAACATCCCTATCCTGGTTTATCATTTCAATATGCATCTTAACAAAATTGTAATTATCTTTTACCAGCTTATTGCTTAACTCATCCCGTTGCATTCTTAATGCGGATGATTGCAGTTTATGCAGACTGTCCATTTGTAGATAGGCATTAATAGTATCGGCATAATTAAAGTATGGAGTGTCTTTATTTTGATAAATATTACTATTAAAAAAGTGCTGCTGTGTAATGGGGTGATTTAATAACTGCCATATAGGATCGTAAGGTATGTGCGTCTCAATAAATTCAGATGGTGCCATCATAAAAAATCTGGATTTAATTTCTTGTCCTTCATCCCATGTAGGATCAAATAATTGCCAGTCTTTATCAATAAAAACAGCACACCAGCTATGTCCTGATTTATCTACAAACCCGCTTTGTTTGGTATACCCGCTTACTACAAAAGAAGTAAGTCCGCTTTTTAAGGCAATGTCATTAAAGATGGCTGCATAATTTTCACAAACACCTTTTCTTCTTCTTAATGCAACCGTAATTTTTGCTTGCTGGTTCTCCCCCAGGTTGATGGAATTTGCACTATCTGTACTATACCTGATATTAGTGGTAACCCAGGCATAAATGGCACGTGCTTTTTCTTTGTCAGTTTTAAAATTTTCGGTTATATATGCTGCAATATCTGTAGTAGAATTAGTAAGTGACCTGGGTATTTCAAGCGCTTTTCTAATAATCCATGAGTCATCAGGGCTCTGTGCTTTTGAAAAGCCGATGAAAAATAACAACATACATAAAAACACAATTTGCCTCATGCTTATAAAGTTATTGCATCATTTTGAAAAGAATTTTATAAAGTATTTTTTGCAAGCAGATTTTTAAGTGCCTCGATGAGACCTTTATCCCCAGTATCCCCTTATCCGCACATTTAATTGGCACATTTTTTAATACTATTAGTACTAAATAATAAAGCTATTAGCATGCGACAAAACCCAGATAAGTCACATAGTGATGATCACGATCTGCCTCCTAATGATGAGGCTGCAAGAAATAAAATTGATAAACACTTAAGTGATATAAACGATACTATTTCGGAAGAGGATATAAAGAATATGAATACCGGCACCGGGGGAGAAAAGGGCCCAGTTACACCCGGTAATCACAGCCATGATAAAACGGAGGCAGATGAGATATTAAATGATGATACGAATGATGATGATGATGAGCCTGAAAAAGAAGCGCCTACTCCATGGGAAATTCTTAAATGACCGGCAGAATTAATTTCGGATACTTTGAAGAGTAAAACCAAAGCTGCTGCCTACATTCACTTTGCTGCGGACATGCATGGTTTGTTCATGTGCTTCAATTATATGTTTACAAATAGAAAGCCCTAATCCGCTGCCACCTATTTTACGGGAACGAGCCAAATCAGTTCGATAAAATCTTTCAAATATCCTGGGCAAATGTTCTTCACTCATTCCTGCCCCATCGTCAGTTATTTCTATTAATACTCTTTTGCCTTCAATACGATATGCGCTGCCTTCAACAATTCCATGTTGATTGCCATATTTTATTGCGTTATCCACAAGATTAATAAGCACCTGCCTGATTTTTTCTTTATCAGCGTAAACGGTTAATGGTAATTCGCACCCTTTTTTTATAATGCATTTAATTTGTTTTTCTTCACCATTAATGGAAAGTGTTTCAAACACATCTTCTATCAGATCCTGTATCACAAAATTCTCTTTAAACAATATTTGCTCGCCACTTTCAAGTCTCGATATTTCATCAAGATCATTAATAAGATTAACGAGGCGGGAAACATTCCTGGCGGCATTGCCCAGAAATTTTTTATTTACATCAGGCTCATCCATCGCCCCGTTTATCAGCGTATCAATATAGCCCTGTATAGCAAAAATGGGCGTCTTTAGTTCATGAGATAAATTTAATAAAAACTCTTTCCGGAAAATTTCATTCTCTCTTAATAGCTCTATTTCTTCTTTATGATGCGCTGCCCATACTTCCACATCCTCTCTAACTTCATCAATACTTTTTTGTGGTAAAACATTGTTGTAATAAAATTCCTCCTTTTTACTTGCTTTGGTTTGATAAATAAGCTTGTAAATTAATTTTATCTTGCGATAAATAAATCTGCGCAGCATAAATGCAATAAGCAAATAAGAAATAATATAAAACCCAATAACCGCAATGCTTATAACTATCCAGCTTTCGTTGTATAAATAGCCTGTAACAGCAACTACAACAGCCAAAGGCAAAGCTGTAAGCGCTGAAATTTGTTGTACAGAAAAGTTTTTATCTGAAAACATCTATTTCGCTCTGTCATTTATCACAATTCAAATTTATACCCCACTCCCTTTACTGTGGAAATACAATCTACTTCTAATTTTTGCCTTATTTTTCTAACATGCACGTCAATTGTGCGGTCACCAACAATAACCTCTGTACCCCAAACTTTTTCTAATATTTCATTTCGCAAAAAAACTTTTCCAGGCTTAGAGGCAAGCAACGAAAGCAATTCAAACTCCTTTCTTGCAAGCGTTATCGGGGCATTTTTATAAGTTACGTTATATTTTTCCCTATTAATTGAAAGATCTCCGAGATTCAAAAGTTTACTGTCTTCTTTTGTAACTCTTCTAAACAATGCATTAACCTTGCTGATTAAAACTTTAGGGCTTACAGGTTTTGTTATATAATCATCAGCGCCGGTCTCCAATCCCCGTATTTCTGTATTTTCATCACCTAAGGCAGATAAAAATATTATCACGGTATCTTTAAACTGTGGCTGTAAACGTAAAACTTTACAAACATCAATTCCATTTTTCCCCGGCATCATTACATCGAGAATGATCATAGTAGGAAGGTGTTTTTTAGCAAACTCAATAGCCTCGTTCCCGTTTTTTGCGCAGATAACTTCATAACCTTCTGCTGTAAGATTATAACTCACTATTTCAAGAATATCAGGCTCATCATCTGCCAGCAGAATTTTACCAGGTTTTTGCATCCACCGCTGTTTGCGCAAACCTATATTAATTTATTGTTACCAACTAAGGCAGACGAATGACTTTACAATTTCTTAATATGAAAGTTACTCAACCCTTCCTCCACTTTTATAATAGCATCTATACTTATTTAAGCTTTGTTTCGTTTAACTTCATATAGAATCATCTTAAGAATTCTTACCTGTGATATGAAATCATATTTTTACTTATTACTGTTCTTGTTATTTATTTCTTATTCCTCAAATGCACAGCTACGGGTAATTACCGGAAAAGTTATTGATACAAAAACAAAGCAACCGCTTTCCTCTTGCAGTGTGTATGCCCTTAATTCCGGCAACGGAGTTATTACAGAGGAGGATGGAAGTTATAGCATGACCATATCTGATAAAATTGATTCTATAGCAATATCTATGGTGGGATATAAACCTGTTATAAAGCATGTCTCAAAAGAAAAAAAACAGATTGTGAATTTTGAAGTGCAGACGTCCGGAGGATCATTGGGTGAAGTATCCATTTCTGCCAAGTCAAAATATTCAAAAGCACAACGTCTGGTACGGCTGGTGATAAAAAATAAATCGAAGCATAATGTTTATGAGAATGATAACTTTCAATCAAGGGTGTATGATAAGGTAGAACTTGATGTAAAAAATATTCCCGAAAAGATACAAACCAGCCGGCTGCTTAAGCCACTTTCTTTTGTATTAGATCATATGGATAGTACAACAGACAAACAAAAGTTTTTACCCGTTTATTTATCTGAAACAATTGCAGATTTCTATTATAAAAAAAATCCGGAAACAGAACGGTATGATTTCAGCGCTATAAAAAGTTCAGGTTTCGATAACCAATCAATTCTAACGTACATAGATGGTTTGTATAAAAAAATAAATATTTACAACAACCTGATAAAACTGGTAGATATAAATTTTATAAGTCCAATCGCTGATAATGCTTTAAATCTCTATAATTATTATATTAACGATACAATGCTTATTGATGGGCACCAGTGCATCCAGGTTCAATTCTCGCAAATACAATATGGTACAAATACTTTTAATGGTTTTATGTGGGTAGTAGATACTACCTATGCTATTAAGTCTATGACGATGCACATGGATAAAAGTGCAAGCATAAATTTTGTAAACAAGTTTGAGATAACCCAAAACTTTGAATTAGCCGGCGAGGAAAAATTTTTGCCTTCAAAAAATATTCTATTTATTGATATCAATATCCCGGCAATGAAAAAAATGGGTGTGATCGCCAGGAAGACGACCCTTTTTCAAAATTTTAGTTTTAATAATTCCTCAATTGATACTGTCTTTAATAAAAAATTAAAAGATATTGCTTCGGTTGCAAAAATTAAGACAGATCCATCTTATTGGTCAGCGAATCGTTTTGAACCTCTAAGCAATTCAGAAAATTTTGTGTATACACTAATGGATACTATAACCAAAATACCGGCTGTAATTAAATACACTAAAATTGTTGATGGCTTAACCGGTGGGTATTATACCGTTGGCAATATTGATATAGGTAACATTTGGAGTTTTTATACCAGCAATGTTGTTGAGGGTAGCAGGTTCAATGTAGGTGCAAAAACAAACTGGCATTTTAATAAAAATTTTCAATTAAGAAGTTATGCAGGAGCCTCTACAAGAGATAAACAGTTCCGTTACTTCTTCGGATCTATTCTCGTTTTAGATAGAAAACAATGGAGCACATTACGGTTACGGTACAGTAACGATATTGCCTCGGGCTATGATAATGATGATGAAATAGATCAGAATTCTCTCTTCGCTGCTTTTATCAGAAGAATAAAACATACAACCCGGTTGGTTAACAACAAAGAGGCAGATATTTTTTATAATAAATTTCTTGCCAACGGATTTGGGGTAAAACTGGAAGCCCGGTCATCAACCCTAACTCCCTTTTTTAATATGTATTATACCCACGATAATTTTACTCCATACATTATAACCAAGCCGGGAGTTAACAGCAGCTACAAATCAAATGAAATAGCATTTACCCTCAGATATGTGTACAAAGAAAAATTTATCACACAACATTTCAGAAGAGGGAGCCTTGGGAGTAATTACCCCATAATAAATCTTACATACACCAAAGGTTTCAAAATTGATAACGGTTTATTTAAAAGTGATTTTAATTATAACAAATGGAATATAAACATGCAGCACGATTTTTCTGACGGACGGATAGGACAATTATCTTATACGCTGCAGGCAGGAATCACAAAGGGTATTCTTCCGATATTACTGCTGGATGTACAAAAAGGAAATGATACTTATTATTACAATGCTTATGCATTTAATAACATGAACCGTTATGAATTTGTTGCTGATAAATATGCAAGCCTGCTATTGCAACAAAACTTTGGTGCCTTTCCTTTTAATCATATTCCTGCAATTAAAAAATTAAAATGGCGATCCCTTGCTACTTTTAAAGGAGTTATTGGAGATATGACCGAAGCTAATAAAATTGCCAATGGATATTATGATACTGCCATACCTTATCATTTTACAATACCCAATAATGTTCCTTATATGGAAGCCGGTGTAGGCGTGGAAAATATTTTTCGCTTGTTACGAATTGATGCAATATGGAGATTGAATTATTTGCAGAATAACAATGTTCTGAGGTTTGGAATTTTAGGCAGTGTGCAGTTTAAATTTTAAACAGCCTCACCCACCATCTCCCTCTCGAGCGGTACTTTTGAATAAAGCCAATCATTATATCTTCCAATTCAGGAGAGGAATGTATTCCAATTTGTTAGACACGGGCATCTGTGCGTTAGCAAGTCTCCCCTATCGGGGGAGATTTAGAGGGGGCTTCTTTCTCCCTCTCCACTTGTGGAGAGGGTTGGGGTGAGGTTACCATCCCAACACCCATGCAAATATTAATGGAGCAACAATTGTTGCATCACTCTCTACAATAAATTTTGGTGTATGAATATCAAGTTTGCCCCACGTAATTTTTTCATTAGGCACAGCGCCGGAATAAGAACCGTAGGAAGTTGTTGAGTCAGAAATTTGGCAAAAGTAACTCCAGAACGGAACATCATGCCACTCCAGATCCTGGTACATCATCGGCACAACACAGATAGGAAAATCGCCTGCAATGCCACCGCCTATCTGGAAAAAACCCACACCTTTTCCTGAAGAATTTTTTCTATACCAATCGCTTAATTCAACCATATATTCAATACCACTCTTCATGGTACTTGCCTTCAATTCACCTTTAATAATATAGGATGAAAAAATATTTCCCATCGTACTGTCTTCCCATCCGGGTACCACAATCGGGATATTTTTTTGCGCTGCTGCCAGCATCCAGCTGTTTTTGGGATCAATTTCATAATACTGTTCCAGCACACCGCTCAGCAACATTTTGTACATATACTCATGTGGAAAATATCTTTCACCTGCAGCCTCCGCATCTTTCCATATTTTATGGATGTGTTGCTGCAATCTTCTAAAAGCCTCCTCTTCAGGTATGCATGTATCGGTAACGCGGTTGTAATGATTTTCCAGTAAATCCCATTCTTCCTGCGGACTAAGATCCCGGTAATTAGGAACTCGTTTATAATGACTATGCGCTACCAAATTCATAATATCTTCCTCAAGGTTTGCACCCGTACAACTTATAATTGCTACTTTATCCTGCCGTATCATTTCAGCAAAAGAAATTCCGAGTTCAGCGGTGCTCATAGCTCCTGCCAGCGTTACCATCATTTTACCACCTTCCTCAATATGCGTAACATAACCTTTAGCGGCATCCATTAATGCTGCTGAGTTAAAATGCCGGTAATGATGCTCTATGAATTCAGAAACAGGACCTTTTTTCATGGTTACATTTTAAGGATGCAAAAGTAAATTTTTTTTGGGCTGTGAGCATCAGTTTTCTATTCGGCATTTGTTCGGGCTATATATTACAAGCTGCTTCGCAGGCTTTTCATTTCTATCCCGCAGCTTTTGAACTAAGAATATATTTCAACAAAATAAACTCCCGTCTTTGCGAGCCGGTTTTTAAAAAGAAGAAATGAAATGCTATAAACTTAGGCGAAGCAATCTTAGAGTAATGTCTAATATGAGATTGCTTCGGCGCAGAAAGAAGATTAAATTGCAAATTTATTATGGGCATGGCAAAGAGGTGAATGTCTAATTAGAAATACAATCTTATAAGAATCACCAAATAAAATACGGCGGATGCGTTTACATAGTAACCAATCAATACAATAAAGTTTTATATACAGGAGTAACCGCAGAATTAAGAGCAAGAATATCGGAGCACAAAACTAAGTTCTATCCTAAAAGTTTACTGCTAAATATAATTGTAATAAAATAGTTTGGTTTCAAACTTTTCACAGAATTGAAGAAGCTATCGAAAGAGAAAAACAAATTAAAGGTGGAAGCAGAAAAGATAAAGATGTTTTGATACAAAGTATGAACCCAACGTGGAAAGATTTGTGGAAAGATATTCCGGATTTATAGTTTTTTATGCCCAAACAAATATCCCGGCGTCTTTGCGAGCCGGCGTTTCTAAAAGAAAAACGAAATGCATAAACGAAGGCGAAGCAATCTCATGCCAATGTTTAATAGTAGATTGCTTCGGCGCAAGAAGAAAAGATTGAATTGTAAATTTATTATTGCGCCTCGCAAAGACGTAGAGCTGGTTATCTCTTTTAACTGAAACACAAATTAGATTAAATTAAGAATATTATTTTAAATTTTACTAAAAAGAGAAAATAATCTTTCATGCCAAAACACCAGCTTAAACCCTTCATCATTTATTGCAGGATAATTTAAAAATGCTCAATGAAATTTCTGATGAAGTGTTGACTTTGCGAAGAGTGCAAAAGCGTTGAAGCAATCTTTTTAAACTTCTAATGGTACTTTATCTTCGTTGATATTTTTAAATGATTTAAATAAAAAGTAAAAGGGGAATGCAATCACTAATATAATCAGAGAGTATATGCAGTTAAGTGTGTCTTCAAAAAAAAGCCCAACAATAAGCCCAAGGGTAATAATAATCATGATGATTGCGCTATAAGGATATCCCCATGCTTTATATGGTGCTGCCGTTGCAGCCTTTTGCTTGCGAACAAAAATTATAGAAATGTAAACAGACAGATCAACAATAACTGCAAACAATACTGTTACATTTAGTACCAGATTAAATAAACCTGTTAACGTTAAAAGCACTGTGGCAACAGTAGTAATGATTAGCGCATTGCCCGGTATGGAATGTTTATTAAGCGTAGATGCTGACTTAAAAAATAACCCCGCTTTTGACATCGCAAATAATATCCGGGGGGTAAAAAGTACGCCCAAATTTGCAATTCCTATCAGGGAAATAACAGAAAGTGTGGTAACAATAATATCGCCCTTGCTACCGAATATTTTTTGGGCAGCATCGGCAGCAGGTAATGATGATTTTGCCATTTCCTGCAGCGGCAGGACCGCAATAAGACCCAGGTTAACGAGCACATAAATAATCATGATACTTATTACCCCCCAAAACATTGATCGTGGAAGGTTTTTTTCAGGGTTAGTATCTTCTTCAGTAAAATAAATCGCATTGTTCCAACCGGTGTAAGTTGCAAAAATTGCTCTTAATGATAAAATGATTGCTGCAAATAAAGGGATGGTGCTTATTGAATTTTCGGTGTCAACTGAATATCTGTTTCCATTAAAAAAATAAATGAAACATCCAATTACAAACAGTAATAATCCAATTGCTTTAAGAGCACTCATTACTTTTTGAAAATTACTGCTTTGTCGCATTCCCTGCCATTGTATAATAGCGATGAGAATAATAAGAACAGAAGATATTATGCTTATAGGGATGTTTATCCCCAAAAGTTTGTTCAGATATTCAACTGCTGCGATTGCCAGGTATGCAGTTGAGCCAATACTAGCAATAAAATCGCTCCATCCGGTAATAAAACCTCCCATATTTCCAAAAGTTTTTTGAACAAGAACAAAAGGTCCACCTGCAAAGGGAAAACGGGTACCCATTTCAGCATAAACCGATGCGCCAAGTAATGAAATAACCCCTCCGATGATCCAGAAAGAAATAAAAAGATATGGGTTAGTAATATAGCCCGCAATAGTTGCGGGCATTCGTAAAATACCTATTCCAATTGCGCCGCCAATTACTGTAGCGAGACCAAATCCAATTCCAAGAATTCGTTTTAGATGGGTTGGTTTAGTTTTGATATTATTAGTTTAAGAGAGTTAAACATTCAACAACATTTAAGAAATTTTCTATCCTTAAAATTGAAAATAAATAAATGAGCTGCTGCTTTCCTGGCTTAATATTAAAAGTATAAGCATTGCACTCCATATTAATCCCAGCAACCACCATGGTAATTTGTTGGCAACAGTTAATACTCTAGTATTACGCATAAACCAATGAAAAATAACCATGCCAACAACAATTACTGAAACTTTAATAATTGTTAAGTTAGATAAAAGCACTGCACCTTTAGGCACATTTGAGAACATTGATGTGAGCATTCGCCATGCTGAAGTAAAATCAGGCGCTCTGAAAAATACCCAGGTTACATTTACCAAGAAAAATGTAAATAATGCCAGTAGAAAATTTGATGATTGCACTTTTCTTAAAAATCTCGGAGCCATAAATCTAACTCCCTGTACAGCCATTGAAGCCTGTGAAACTGTTTGTCGTTGCGGCTTTGCACGTGATTTATAATCCTGAATAAATTTTTCCACCATTAAATAAAAACCATGTAAAGCACCCCAAACAACAAACGTCCAGTTTGCACCATGCCATAACCCGCCAAGCAACATCGTTATCATAAGGTTTATATATGTTCTGAATTTTCCTTTACGATTACCGCCTAAGGGAATGTATAAATAATCCCTGAGCCAGGCGGATAAAGTGATATGCCATCTTCGCCAAAAATCAGAAAAGCCTACAGCGGCATATGGGTATAAAAAGTTTTCCGGCAGCACAAAACCTAAACAGGATGCCACACCCAATGCACAGGAGGAATATCCCGCAAAGTCAAAAAATATTTGCCCGGAAAATGCCAACACACCCATCCATGCATCTAAAGTATTCAATGCATCTTTTGAATTGAAGACAGTATTTGCAGGATTAGCAAGCATGCTATCTGCCAATACAACTTTCATAAATAAGCCAAGAGAAATTAATAACAATCCATTCAACATTTGCTTTTGTGTAGCTGTCCGTGGTGTTTCAAATTGCGGTACAAGTTGCGGCGGACGAACAATGGGGCCTGCAACAAGATGCGGAAAGAAAGTAACAAACAAAGAAAAGTCGAGCAATGATTTTACGGGCTTACTTCTCTTTTTATACATATCAATTGTATAGCACAAAGTGGTGAAAGTATAAAACGAGATACCGGCAGGCAAAATTATATTCGGCTTTGCAGGCTGATATTCAATGCCCATTGCATTTACGAGATTTGTAAAATTTTCCAATAAAAAAGTCCCGTATTTAAAAAAACAAAGCATACCCAAATTACCTATCAGGCTTACCACCAGTAATAAATGCTTTTTATACTTGTTCTCCTGATTATACAACGCCCTGCCTACAAAATAATCAACAACAGTGCTTAGCCACAATAAAAGAATGAATGGGGGATTCCATGCCGCATAAAAAATATAACTGGCTATCAGAAGGTTTATCTTTTTTACTTTCCACGAAAAGGGAAGATTGTGCAGCACAAGCATTACAATAAAAAAAACAATAAATGTATACGAGTTAAAAACCATGGTTAAAAGCTTTTAGAGTTAATAGTATTAATAGCAGTTGTTTGTTTATTAGGAAATACCCATCCCTTTTCCTTCTGAAGTATTTCAATTATATTTTTTGTGAATATCTCAGCCTGTTGTTTACTTAAGTGTGACCATTCCGGACAATCAAATTCTGCAATTGCCGGATAGTCTTCAAAATAAATCCCCGGAGTATTTGTGTATTGCAGCAATTTATCCCAATAAATTTCCCTGGGATAAGCAATTTTTTCACCCGCCCTTGCCTCACCACTTGATGGCGGTCGTAAGAAAATTACCTGTCCACCCCGTGCTTTTATTTTATCAATAGATATTTTTAAATCCTTAAAAATATTTTGTAATGAATCCCCTTTTATTCCGGGAGTTGATGATACTGCTCCGAATTGGATCCACGCATTTTTCACTTGCCTTTGCCGTGTAGTATCTTTTATAAAATCATCAGACATAACATTTTGCCGGTCAAATGTTGTAGGCTCAAATCCTATAGGAAAACCTTTAAATACCGGAACCCCTCGTCTCTCAGGAACGGGTAACTGATCCAGTACTCCATTTAAAGAAAATTTTTTTGACTCTAAGAAAACCAAATTGGATTGTAATAAATAATCTATATAGAAACTTGCTCTTTGAGCTGGCGTTATTTTTTTATAATACTCAATGCTTTTTTTTGCATTTTCCTGATCGCCGGGATCTCTTGAGAACAAAATAAATTCTGTTCCATCAATTACAAGTTTGCCTTTAAACTTTTTATCATCGGCTAAATCTTTTAATATTTGCTGGGGAGAAGTGCCTACCAGTGCAAGTTGCATGGCTTTCTGTTTTGTAATCCTTTCCCAGGTTGATATATCTACGTCAAATTTAATACGGGAGGAACCAATAAAAAATGTGGCGTCCGGGGTTTCATAAATTTGTGATCTTTTATAAGCCCATAAGGCCTCATTATCGTCAAAAGAAAAAGATACTCCTTTGCTACGTAAAAAGAATTCCCAACTGGTAATGGAGGTTAAAACTAACACTAAGGTTAATAACCCAGCCTTTTTTACGTTAGGAGCGTCCATTTATTTATAAGATATTAAAGAGATTTTTTTATTAGAGAATACCCAGCCCTTTTCCTCCAGGATATTTATAAAGTTCTTAGTGAACACAATTGCATCTGATTGACTTAAATGTGAAAATTCGGGACAAACAAAATGTGAAATAGCAGGATAATCCTCAAAGTGAATTCCGGAACAATTGGTAACTGCTAATATTCTCTCCCAGTATTTTTCCCTGGGGAAGGCCATTCGTTCTCCCATGAAAAAAGGCCCGCTGGATGGAGTACGTACAAATATTACCTGTCCACCCCTTGCTTTGATTTTATCAACGCAGTTTTTTACCACAGTAAGCATCGAATCCAGCTTGGCTCCTGATGCAGGTGGTTCTCTACTCATCTTTCTGAAAGAACCCCAGATACTTTTTACTTTGTTTGCAATATTAGTATCCGCTACAAGCTTATTGGTCATATATTCCTGGCGGTTAAATTTTACTCTTCCAAAATCTGATGGAAAACCGGGAAAGGTATATACCCCTGGCCGTTCGGGTATAGACAGGTGATCTACCAGGGCATTTAATGAAAGCCATTCTTTATCTAAAAAAACGAATTGCGATTCCAGGAGATGATTGACATGGAAGCTTGCCCGCTGAGCAGGTGTTTGATCTTTATAATATTTCATATTCTCGTTCGGTCTCATCGCATTTCCATCAGAGGAAGAAAAAAACAGTCCTTCCGTTACATCAATAACTAATTTTCCTTTAAATTTTTTATCATTGGCAAGATCTTTCAATATAGGAACAGGCGTACTGCCAACACAGGCTAATTGTATAGCATGATCACCCGTAATCTTTTCCCATGTGTCAATATCCAGATCAAATTTTATTCGGGAGGATCCGATAAAGACAGTTGCTTTGTCGGCAGGCTCATATACCATTTCTCTTTTATTCGACCATAACGACGGATCGTCATAATAAAAAGTGTCAAAACCTTTACTTCTCAAATAAAATTCCCAGCTTATTATAGAAACAGCTACCAGTATTAATGTAAGTATGCCGGCTTTTACCAGATTCTTGCTCTCCATAATTATCTTTTTTAATTCAGTATTGAATTGCTTTTTTAAAATAGGAGACGGATGAAAGCAGCGGTGTAAAAATAGGTTCTAAGTGTCTGCAGAATATTTAAAGATAGCTTGCCGACTTTAAAAAACAATAATTCATAAAATTAAGTTCCAATAATTTTCCGATCTTAATACTTTTAAGTATAAAATGAACATAGAAGATTTACAGCATATTTGCAAAGCGCTGCCTGCGGTAACAGAAGATATAAAATGGGGGAATGATCTTGTGTTTTCAATTGGTGGTAAAATGTTTTGTGTAGCCGGTCTTAATCAATCCCCAATCTCTGTTTCTTTTAAGGTAACTGATGAGGAGTTTGAAGAAATGTGCGACCGCGATGGTTTTAAACCTGCGCCTTATGTTGCCAAATATAAATGGGTATTGATAAATGATATTACCAAAATGGATAAAGCTGACTGGAAAAAGTACATTCAGCAATCATACAGTTTGGTTAAGGATAAGCTTACCGCCAAAACCAAAAAACAAATGGGGATAGAATAGATATGATTCGATGGAAGAAAAGCAAATGAATTGCACAAGAAGGCAAACTAACTTTGTTTCATTGCAAACTCCTGCTATTTCCCTACATCATAAACCAACTTTAAAATTAAGGCTGAATAAATTTTTGATGAAACAAAGAATAGCACAAATAACATTAGTGGTTAAGGATTATGATGAAGCAATTAAATTCTATACTGAAAAATTAAATTTTATTGTTGCTGAAGACACAGTGTTGACTGAAACAAAACGCTGGGTAAGAATAGCGCCAAAAGGTTCATCAGAGTTTTGTTTACTGCTGGCAAAAGCTGATAGTGAAGACCAAATAAGCAGAGTGGGTAATCAAACCGGCGGGCGGGTTTTTTTATTCCTTTATACAGATAATTTTTGGAGAGATTATAGAAATATGCAGGCAAAAGGAATTTCATTTGTAAGAGAACCTGCAGAAGAAAAGTGGGGAACTGTTGCAGTATTTAAAGATCTGTACGGCAATCTTTGGGATTTTATAGAACCTAAAAAT
This sequence comes from Chitinophagaceae bacterium, assembly GCA_050998315.1. GTDB lineage: Bacteria > Bacteroidota > Bacteroidia > Chitinophagales > Chitinophagaceae > Ginsengibacter. The sequence goes on along the minus strand of JBPCQG010000336.1, from coordinate 8,507 downwards.
TGATCATGCTTGTAATAAATTTTAATCCGTTCCCTATTCTATCAACCCGGCGTTTAGAGCTAAGACAGGTTAACCAGCAAGATATAAATGAAATTTTCTTTCTTCGGTCTGATAAAAGAGTGCTGCAATTTTTAGGTAAGGCGCCGGAAGGTTCCACTGAAGAGACTTCTCTTTTTATTAAAAAGATAAGTGAGCTGGAAAACAATAATGACGGCATTCTATGGGGAATAAAACTAAAGGAAGAAAAAAAATTAATCGGTACAATATGTTATTGGAATATTGCAAAGGAACATTACAGGGCAGAGCTTGGATATGTTCTGCACCCAGATTTTCATGGTAAAGGAATTATGCAGGAAGCACTATCTGAAGTTATAAAATATGGATTTACTTCAATGAATCTTCATTCAGTTGAAGCCAACACAGACCCCAATAATTTATCTTCAACTAAGCTTTTGGAACGAAACAATTTTATAAGAGAAGGGTTTTTTAAAGAAAATTATTTTTACGATGGAAAGTTTTTTGATACTGCGGTTTATTCGCTTATCAATAAGCTTATATAAATCATAAATACATTTGCAGCATCGCTAAGCAATCCATGGTAAAAGCAGGTATGATTTTAAATATATCATTCTTACACCTCCGATAGCAGGTCAATATTTTGTTCCCGGCAGCTATGTTTAAAGAATAAAGGGCTGTCTCAAAAGACAGCCCCCGAAGTTTAGTTTCATACCTCAGCAGTTACTTTTTTGTTTTTTTCATTACGCTTAAATTGCCTGAAGCATCCGATTTAATTTGTAGCTTGAATTTTTCATTTTCAGCCGTAATGTAATATAGTGTCTGATCTACAGACAATTCTATAACCGACTCATCAATTGTATATTTCCCGTATTTTTCGTCTAAAGACAAAGAAACATTCAAAGGTACCTGAGATAAACTTATGTACCTGCCCATTACTAATAATTCTCCTTCCTCATTATATGCTACACTAAATTCTTTACCCTTAACCTTAAATGAAGCAACATAGATATCCTCCACTTGTTTCCATGTAACATCGGATACCGATGAAAATTTCTTTTCAAATTCTGATTTAATTTTAGCGGAAACATTTAGAGCGTTGGTTGTAAATGCACTCGCTGAAAAAAGCAGGAATAAACCTGCAAAAATGGCTGTTAACTTTTTCATGATTTTTAATTTAATTATGATTTAATATGAATGACGATTTACGATTTAATTAGTTACAGGAATAAAAGTATACACTATCAACGAACTAATTCGTATATTTAGAGGAAGTATTTTTTTTGGTAACTAATAATTATAGGCGGTTACAAAACGGGATAATAGACGAACATTTTCGTATATTGCGAAGTTAGAACCAGAAATATGTTTTGGTATTCAGATTTTTGTACAGAAAAAAGCCACGCTTCGGATGCCATTTAAATCTTTCATTTGGGGAAATCATTATAGTCCGATTTACAACCTTTTTATATGGATATTAAGATATGATGTAAAAGATAGACTGCATATATCCTTAATAGTAAATACTTAAACTAATAGGGGAATCCTAAGGAGTAACTTAATAAAATGAAGATAATTGTTGTGAGAAATTGCTTAAACATTCAGTTAGCAAAACATTTTTTTTCACCATTCTCTATTACGCTTTTTACTAACTGTAAATACACGTGAAATATTAAATCCGAAAAGGATATCACCTTTGCCCCATGACCCCTTGTTGCCAGTAATAAAATTACTTTCAGTCATAGACGATGAATTGGTAATATGAAGCTGAAAAACATGACCGCCTGTGGCGATATCAAAACCAAGTGAAAGAACGTTCGTTGAGCCTGGTACTTTGCTTCCATGAAGTTGATAATAATATTCAGCATTAAAACTGGTTCGCCTGCTTATTTTTTGTCTGCCACCTATACCGATAGCAAAAACATCATTAGGCCCATTATCAACAGGATGGTTACGGTGGATAATGGTTGGCATAACCTGTAAAGAAATTCCTTCACTAAATTTTCTTCCAATAAGAAGCTGATGTGTAAAATTTAACCGGTTGCTAAAAATTTTATAAGTTGAAGTATCTCTAAAACTAATAAGACCTATGGTAGGTAGATAACTAACAGTAACAGGCATTTTGCGTTTGCCGGTTGACTGCCTTAAAATTTTCCATTTAAAAAAAGCGTCATAAGTTTTAAAATTTGTACTTCTCCCAATTCCAATCATCAATGTGTTGGTTAAGCCATAATCAAATCCAAGACGCATGGTTGCATTATCAAGTCCAAAAAAATTATATGCACCTCCGTTAGATCCTCCAATGGTTCCAAAGCGATGTGATATTCTAAAATCCAGAATCCCGGGCAGGGTGTTCTCAACTGAATGGCCATCAATTAACCTTGTAGTTTTAAATGTAGCGGTTGTATAAAATGTTTTATTTTGATCAGTAGCTTTTAACTCATCTTCCAGCATTTTTGATATGTTAGAGGTATCCTGAGCAAAAGAAAAAGCCGAGATAAAAAACGCCGTCATAATTATCAATATTTTTTTTCGCATATCTTTTAGTTTAAACATTTTTGAAAAGTTCTTTTTTATAATCGTGGAATTGCGCTTATTGTTTAGATGGTCTAATGATACTGTAGTCACTCCTAAATTTATAGTAACACAATGCATGTTAGATTTCGTTTACAGTAATACGGATCTTTGCTTATAACATTTTGATACTATACTAACTAAAGCCGCAGGCGATTAGGCAAATTTACTGAACAGGATAAAAAACGATCAAGCTGGAGTAAAGGTTGCTTATAAGATTTTATTTATTCATTACATAATTTTCTACAGGCATCCGGTTTGAAATACTTCTTGCCAATGTCATTTCATCAGCATATTCAAGCTCTCCACCAAACGCAATACCCCTGGCTATCGTGGTTATTTTAACCGGGATATCTTTTAATTTTTTACCGATGTAATATATAGTAGTGTCACCTTGTATATTGGGACTTAATGCAAAAATTATCTCTTCGCATTGTTCTTTTTTTACCCGCTCTGTCAACGTATCTATCTGTAACTGATCAGGACCAATTCCATCCAGCGGAGAAATTATGCCACCCAGCACGTGATATAAGCCATTGTATTGCTGAGTGCTTTCTATAGCTATTACGTCACGTATATTTTCCACCACGCATATCATTTCCTGCCTTCGCAAATTATTGGCGCAGATGTTACATAATTCTTTATCAGCAATATTGTGACATCGTGAACAAAATTTAATTTCTTCACGCATTCTTTGAATAGCATCGCTGAAATTTTTTACCTCGGAAACATCTTTTTTAATAAGATGCAAAACCAGCCGTAAAGCTGTTTTTTTACCTATGCCCGGAAGCCTTGCAAATTCATTAACAGCATTTTCTAAAAGAGAAGAAGAGAAGATCATAAGGTAAAGATAATAAAGAGCACCCTCTAAATCTTTACCTGTTAGCAACACTTAACCAGTAATTTTTACTAAATGATTTTAAATACTTGGGTATTCAATATTCACATTCTCCCTGCGTCACCGATATTAATGAAGCCCGAAAATTTTGAGTAGGTATTTTTCTTTAGCTTTATCACTTTGCAACCAAAACAATTACATGCTTAAGAAAATTTTGTTTACAGTTATTTCTTTTTTACCTGCAATAACAGTTTTAGCGCAGCCTGATTATTTTTATCCTAATTCAGGAAGTTTTAATCAGTTCATACCAACACCTGAAAAATTTTTAGGCTATGCCATCGGCACACATCATACCCGTCATGATAAACTGGTAGAATATTTCAAAGAACTTGACAGGCTCTCCGATAAAGTAGCTTTACAGGTTATTGGGGAAACCTATGAACACCGGCAACAGATTGCTGCAATATTTACATCTCCATCCAATCATCAGCGGTTAGAAGAAATCCGAAAGACCAATCTTGCCGGTCAGGTAACAGGCAGTACAGAGAACATTCCTCTTGTTATTCATCTTGGCTACAATGTGCATGGTAATGAACCTTCAAGCAGCGAGGCGGCAATGCTCATGGCTTATTATCTAACTGCATCAGAAAGTGATGAAACTACAAAGTGGCTTAATGATATGGTGATCTTAATGGACCCAGTCATTAATCCTGATGGAAGAGATCGCCACAGTCATTGGGCAAACATGCATAAGGCATCACCTATAGTAGGAGATCCCATAGACAGGGAACATACTGAAATATGGCCGGGAGGAAGATTTAATCATTATTGGTTTGACCTGAACCGCGATTGGTTTCTGGGAACTTTTCCTGAAACGAGAAACCGGATAAAATTTTTTCATCACTGGAGACCTTATGTACAAACCGATCATCATGAAATGGGAAGCAATGCTACTTTTTATTTTGACCCGGGGGAAGATGCCAGCAATAACCCGGTTGTTCCAAATTATATCTACAAAACTATTTACCCTAAGTACGCAGAATATTTCTCGAAGGCAACGGATAAGCTTGGCTCGATGTATTTTACGAAGGAGGCATATGATAAACTTTATCCCGGTTATGGCAGCAGCTACATCAACTTTTATGGAGGCGCAGGATTTTTATTTGAACAGGGCAGCAGCCGGGGGCATGTACAGGAAACAAATACCATCCCCATAACATTTGCATTTACAATCAGAAACCAGCTTACTGCTTCCTTAACTACAGTAAGAGCATCATTGGCAGAAAAATCATTGTTGCTGAAATTGAGAAAAGAATTTTATCGTGCAGCAAAAGAACAGGCATCTAAATCTTTAGTAAAAGGATATTTATTTGGGGATGCAAATGATGAAACAAGAACAAGAGCTTTTGTTGATCTGTTGTTGCTGCATGAGATAGAGGTGTATGAAGCCGGAAACAATTCAACAGATGGAAAAGGATATTATGTTCCTACAGATCAAAACAATTATATCATGGTTCGGTCTGTGTTTGAAAAGGCCATCACTTATATTGATAGTTCATTTTATGATGCATCGGCATGGAGTCTTGTGCATGCTTATAACCTTCCTTATACCGAATTAAAAACATCTTACAATGCAGGTAAACGAATTACTGTTTTGCCGCCGCCGCAGTTTAATACATTGGAGAAAAGTAATTACGCTTATGTAATCAGTAATATCGATTACAATGTTCATAAAGCTATTTATCATTTACAAGAAGCAGGTGTTATTGTGCAATCGGCATTCAGGCCTTTTACAACAGTAGTCAACGGAAAGAATAAAGTTTATGGTTATGGCAGTATCCTTATTCCTGTGCAGCAACAACGGATAACTTCCGATTCATTATTTAAGGCTATTAGCATTACTGCCAAACAATCAAACATTAATTGCTATGGTTTAAATACCGGGTACAGCGCAGGTGGTATTGACATGGGAAGTGGATATGTTCGCACTTTAAAGCAACCTGCGGCGGTAATGATTGTTGGCATAGGTGTAGCAGCCCCGGAAGCTGGGGAAATATGGCATTTACTTGATGAGCGATTACAAATGCCCATAACCAAACTGGATATTTTAAATGTTGGTCGTGCAGATTTCAGGCGCTACAATACCATGATAATGGTTTCAGGAAACTATTCTTTAATTGATAAGCCGGCAACCGATAAAATAAAAGCATGGGTGCAAAGCGGTAACACATTAATAACAATTAAAACCGGAAGCGAATGGGCAATTAAGAATGGATTTACAAAAGAAAAATTACTACCTGTTGACAGCGCCAAAGGTACTCCTGTACGCCAGGATTTTGATATGGCTGTACATATTGAAGGAGCCAAAGCAATGGGAGGATCAATCTTTCGTGCTGACCTTGATTCAACTCACCCCATTGGTTTTGGATTCACAAACAGAAAAATATCTCTTTATAGAAACGGGTTGACCCTTTTACAACTCAGTGCCAATCCTTATAGCACTGTATCCCAGTATACATCCGAACCTTTGATTGGCGGTTATGTACATAATACTACCTTAAAAAAAATTAAAAACTCTGCTGCAATATTAGTGGGAGCAGAAGGAAGCGGAAGAGTAATTATGTTCAGCGACAACCCTAATTTCAGAGGTACATGGTATGGTACTAATAAACTTTTTTTGAATGCACTCTTTTACGGGAGCAATATAAACGTGCCGCAGTTAGCTGGTGTAGTAATTCCCACTGAGAAGTAAAAGGTTTTTTTTAGTGCCAGTGACTTGGGGAATTTGTATTCATATTATTGGGGTTACATGATTACAACAATGAGAAATAAAAATTATTGCAAGTATAAACGGGTCAAATTTATTTCGGAAATTCTATATCAACATCTTTTTCAAAATTTTCTCTTACCGATAATTTTTGAGTAATGCTATAAACTTTTTCCGGTTGCTTTTTTTGAGAAAAATTTCCTATGTCCCATTTACCATTTTTATTATCATCATACAATATCCTCATTTCATATTCACCCGGGTTAAAGAGGGGCGCATTCCAAATTTCAGATGTAAGAGGATAAGAAATTACCACTTCGTTATTTTGCACAAATTGCAATACAGGATTTTTGGTTTTATCAAAATTTAGAAATTTAAGTTTTACAATACCATAATCTGCTTCGCCTTTTGTTTTAAACCGTATCGTATCTGATTTGGGTAATGCAAGACCGGTACTGTCAGTAGCAAAATCTTTTTCAATAATAAGTTTATAGTCTGCCTGCTGCTGCCATTTTGCTTTTAATAAAACATTTTTATTTGTGCTGTCGATAGTTACCAAAACATCTTTTATAATATTATTAAGTGTATCGGTTAGAAAGATTTTTTGCTTATCGAAATTTTTTAGAGTCCTATTAAATTCGATAGAAAGATCAGTAAGTATATCTTGCTTTTTCGTTAAAATGTTAGCGGAATATCTCAATTTTTTTTCTGCAGGTACAATTTTCGGTTTGTCTTTTTCTTCTGCATAAGCATATAAAGTAACCGCAGAAATATTGTTGTTTACATTTACGGAGCTATCAGCAAAGGCAAACATCTCAGTCTTACTGTTATATGTTCTGCCTCCATCAGCATCTTTTAAAGCATATACTTTATACTCCCCGGATGAAAGATTCTGAAAAGAAAAATTCCCTTCCCCATCGAGCCTGGCAATATATTTTGGTTTTAGCTTTGCAACAGCAGAATCGTCTAAATTCTTATAAAGTAAAACGATCAATGTGCTGTCCACTTTACCTGTTTCAGCATCCCTAACTTTCCCTGAAAAATTTAATGAGTCAATTGTAGCTCCGGTTGAAAAAACATACCTGAAATCTTTTATAGCGTTGTTTTCATTTATATCCCTGATCGAATTTCCAAGGTTGATAGTATAGGTAGTACTAGGCTCTAAAGTATCACGCAACCTGATAGTTACGCTTCTCAGTTTAAAATCGATATACGGATTTTTTATCGGTGTAGGGGATACCAACAAATTTTGCTGCAGATCCTGTATCTGCACATATTCATCAAAATATATATTAATTCGATTGCCCGTAAAATTGATAGCAGGCTGTTTTGGATTGGTACTTACAATTTTAGGAGGCAATGTATCTCTTGCCCCGCCGCTTGGAGCAACTATTTGAGCACAGCCACTTGTGAGAACCATGATTTTTGGGAGAACTATAATTAAAAGGATAAAAAATAAAACTCTCTTCATCTAAATAAACTATTACTTAAGTGCCGCAAACTTAAATGGTTTATTTGTTCATCCTTCCCAATAATCCTATAAATCTTTTTAATCATAGTTCAGATTTCTTCCTCTGACATTTCGTGAAGTGAAACAGCAAACTTATTTTCTTTCACAAAATTGCACCATGCGCAATCTTCTTTTCCGCAGCCTGTATAAAAATCGCGGTTTTGAATTTTTTGCCAAACCTCTTTTATTTGTTGTGTTACAGTTTCAAGGTCTTCGGGTTGAATAATAATTTTTTCAGCATAATATTTCCTGCCTTTATCGGGCTCAACAAAATCAAATGTCGTACTAACAGCGTTCCATTTTTTATTCTCATAATTATCTACCAATATTTTGTAAAATACTGCCTGGCGCCAATAATCACCTCCATTGGGCTGCCTATCATTAGGTCGCCATAATTTTTCTTTGGTCCAGATGCCTGTAGCATTACCTGTTTTATAATCCACAACATTTACATCCTTGCCGTTAAATTCAAGCTTGTCAATTTTTCCTTTTATTGGAATTCCATTATAAACTACATTTATATTTCTCTCAATAGCAACTATTTTATTCCAGGTGTCTGCATAGTAATTAAAATAATTATTCAAAATCTCCTCCCCGTATTCAAGTCTCCTCTTGAATCCTTCCTTTGTAAAATTCTCCCTGTGGCGAACCATGTACCACTTAAAATCTTCTACCATATCTTCGTTATGAAATAGTTGCTGTTCGTGTTGCCGCATTTTTTCAAACATTCTTTGAATTGCAAAATGCATAGCGCTTCCAAGCTGAACATTTGCGGATTTGCCGGATGGAATACGGATCAAGGT
>JBPCQG010000329.1:0-11106 GCA_050998315.1 Chitinophagaceae bacterium | reverse complement strand
TAAATATTAATGCTGCCCCACTTTGCTCACATCTTGTGCCATTGTGGGGCTTTTTTAATACTTAGTTATCACCAAACCATTGCCTATTGTGGATTATGGGTTTTCAGGAAGAGCCTAGGAAGTCTCCCCAAAATAAAAACCCTTTATGTGCCTGAGAATTGTTTATAAAAATGAACGGAGATAATAATACCTCCGTTCGTGCCCTAATAAAACCCTAAACCAGCAAAATCTTAATTTATTATCAATTAACTAACCGTCATTACGTGTGTTTAACTGTTTTTCATGAGCAACGGCTACCTTATCTAAAATTGATTAATACTGAATACCGTTTTGCAACAAACAAGTATCCTATATTATGCCAAATGCCTATATATAGAAAAGATAAATATTCAAACACGTGTGTAATTCGCAGTTAAAAAAATTTTCGAAAGCAATAATACCTTTTACTATAATAAAGTGGGGCGTAAATTCCTTAACTTCGCATCCTTTTTTCCACAAAGATTTTAGTTATTGTATGAGCATTCGATATAAGGAATATCAACAATTAGATTTGCCGCGTATCGCGGAAGAAATTTTGGCAAAATGGGACAGAAGCAGGGTATTTGAAAAGAGTATTGAATTGAGAAATGGCAGCACTCCATTTGTATTTTATGAAGGTCCTCCAAGTGCCAACGGAATGCCCGGTATTCATCATGTTATTTCCAGAACATTAAAAGATTTAGTATGCCGGTATAAGACAATGCAGGGCTTCCAGGTAAAACGCAAAGGTGGTTGGGATACTCACGGATTACCTGTTGAACTAGGGGTTGAAAAACTTTTAGGCATAACAAAAGAAGACATCGGCAAAAAAATTAGTGTTGAAGAATATAATGCCACATGTCGCAGAGAGGTCTTAAAATTCAAATATCAATGGGATGATCTTACTAAAAAGATGGGTTATTGGGTTGACCTGAAACATCCCTATATCACTTTCCAAAATAATTATATTGAAACCTTATGGTGGTGCTTAAAAGAATTATATAACAAAGATTTGTTGTACGAAGATGTTAGCATTCAGCCTTATTCTCCCGCTGCAGGAACAGGTTTAAGTTCCCATGAGCTAAACCAGCCCGGTACTTATAAAGTTGTAAAGGATACCAGTACTATAGCAATGTTTAAGGCTATAAAAAACGAGAAGTTAGAATTCTTATATAATGCTGCAGATGATGTAGAAATTTTCTTTTTGGCATGGACAACAACTCCATGGACACTTCCTTCTAACGTTGGATTAACTGTGGGAGCAAACATTGATTATTTATTGGTCAAAACTTTTAACCCATATACCCATCTTCCTATTAATGTAATTCTTGCCAAGGCATTGGTGAATAAATATTTTAAACCTGAAGCCGAAAATGGGGATTTTGATAATTACAAAAGTGATTCAAAAATTCTTCCCTGGAAAATATTAGCAGAATTTAAAGGCAATCAAATTGAAGGTTCCGCCTACGGGCAATTGCTCCCGTCAGAAGCAAACACTATTGTAAAAATTCAGGAAATAACTCCCGGTGCAGAACCATTCAAAGTTATCTTGGGAGATTTTGTTACTACAGAAGATGGCACCGGTATAGTTCATACTTCTCCAGCCTTTGGCGCAGACGACTTTAAAGCGGGTAAAAAAAATAATCTTGGAATATTAACCCTTGTTGATAAAGAAGGAAAATTTGTTGAAGGTGTTGGAGAATTCAGTGGCAGGTTTGTAAAAGATTATAGGAATGAAAAAAATTATACCGATGTTAATGTTGATATAGCAGTAAAACTAAAAAAGGAGAACAAGGCATTTAAGGTAGAAAAATATGAGCACAGCTATCCGCATTGTTGGCGCACTGACAAGCCAATAATTTATTATCCTCTTGATGCATGGTTCATAAGGAATACTGCCGTAAAAGACAGGATGGTTGAATTGAATAAAACCATCAACTGGAAACCTGCTTCTACAGGCACAGGTCGTTTTGGGAACTGGCTTGAAAATATGGTTGATTGGAATCTTAGCCGCAGCCGCTTTTGGGGAACACCATTACCTGTCTGGAGAACCGAAGATGGTGCAGAAGAAAAATGTATCGGCTCCATTGGAGAATTAAATACAGAAATAAAAAAAGCAAATGAAGTTTTGGGTGGTGATGTAAACAAACATTACCTGCATGAAGGCATTCTTGATCTTCATAAACCTTATGTTGACGAAATAATTTTGGTAAGCGCAAGCGGTAAACCGATGACCCGGGTGCCGGATCTTATAGATGTTTGGTTTGATAGCGGTGCAATGCCTTACGCCCAATGGGGATTGCCAAGAGAAAGAAAAGATATTAACCCAACAAAAGAGGAATGTATTAACTACTGGAATGGACTTCAAGGCTCCTCCCCCCTGGGGGGAGGCTGGGAGGGGGCGGATTTTATTGCCGAAGGTGTTGACCAGACCAGGGGTTGGTTCTATACATTGCATGCGTTAGGCGTATTATTATTTGATAGTGTTGCCTACAAAACAGTTGTGAGTAATGGTTTTGTATTAGATAAGAGTGGAAATAAAATGAGTAAACGTCTTGGCAATGCTGTTGACCCGTTTGAAACATTGAGCGTTTTTGGTCCGGACGCTACCCGTTGGTATCTTATCACGAATGCCTCCCCATGGGATAGTTTAAAATTTGACATTGAAGGGATAAAAGAAACTCAACGTAAGTTTTTTGGAACTCTTTATAATACGTATCAATTCTTTGCGCTATATGCCAATGTGGATGATTTCCACTTTAAAGAGAAATATATTCCCGTTGAACAAAGACCCGAAATTGACCGATGGATTTTATCTTCTTTAAATAGTACAATACAAACGGTTGCACAAAATTTGGATAATTATGAGCCCACGCCTGCGGGAAGAGCAATAGAAAATTTTGTAGATGAGCACTTAAGTAACTGGTATGTTCGCTTATGCCGTCGCCGTTTTTGGAAAGGTGAATATGAACATGATAAAATTTGTGCATATCAAACTTTATATGAATGTCTGGAAACTTTAAGCGGCTTGATTGCTGCTATCGCTCCATTTTTTGCGGAATGGTTGTTTGATAATCTAAATAATATTACTAAAAGAAATAAGCATACTTCAGTTCATCATACCGATTTTCCTAAAGCTGATATAACTATAATAAATCCTTCGTTAGAAAAAAGAATGCAGCTGGCTCAGGATATTTCCTCTTTAATATTATCTCTGCGCAAAAAAGTAAATATTAAAGTAAGACAACCCTTACAAAAGGTGCTGATACCTGCTATTGAAAACGACCTTTTAGAAAATATAAGGTCGGTTGAGGAAATCATTAAAACTGAAACAAATATTAAAGAAATAAAAATTCTTTCGGGAGAAAATAATTTTATAAGGAAGAAAGCAAAGGCCAATTTTAAAACATTGGGGAAGAAATTAGGACCCAAAATGAAATGGGCAGCAGAAAAAATTCAGCAATTGAATAATATGGAAATAGATGATATCCAAAAAGGAGAATATCTTATTAATCCTGAATTTGAATCAATTAAAGAAGAACCTATCTATATTACAAATGAAGATCTTGAAATAAGCACAGACGAAATTCCTGGTTATGAGGTTACATCAAAGGGATCGTTAACAGTTGCGTTGGATATAACTATTACAGAACAACTTAGAAAGGAAGGTGTGGCTCGTGAGTTTATTAACCGTATTCAGAATATCAGGAAAGATCAAAACCTGAAATTGACAGATAAAATATTGGTTAAAGTAAGTGAAAATGAAGCTCTAATGGATTCAATTACTCAATTTAATAACTATATTTGCGCCGAAATTTTGGCAGATAAACTTGAATTTCTGTCCGAAATCCATGATGGCACAACCATCGAAGTGAATGACTATCAATTAAAAGTGAACGTAATTAAAAAAGGAGATTAGTATGGCAACTAACAAAAAAATGGTAAAGCCCATTTCTAAAAAGCAGGCTTCAGGAACATCAGCTAAAAAATCAGCTAAGCCGGTTCAATCAAAAGTAAAAAAAGCTGCAAAACCATCTAAACCTGCGGCTAAAAAACCAGTTGCTAAAAACACTAAACTCTCTCCGAAAAAATCAGCTAAAATTATTAAAAAACCTGCTCCGGCAAAAAAAACTGCTAAGCCGGTTGCTAAAAAAGCAGTAACTAAAAAAGTGGCTACACCTGTGAAAAAATATATTCCCATTAAAAAAGCTGTTAAACCAGCACCTAAAAAAGCAGCTTCACCAATAAATAAGGTGGCAGCTTCTGGGAAAAAACAAGTTAAAGTTGAATCTAAAAAAGCAGAAATCAAAAAGCCGGAATTAAAACCTTTGCCAAAAGCTAAGGATATTAAAGTACCACCTCCAAAGCCGGTAGTACTACCAAAAATTACTGCTACCAAGGCTCGCAAATATGAACCTGAATTCACAAAGTCAGTTTTAGATCAGGCTCCCTATGAAAACAATGGTCCAACAATGCGTTACAGCGACTCTGAATTGCATGAATTCAGGGAATTGATCCAAAGAAAACTGGAAACAGCTAAAAAAGAATTGGGTTATCTACAGGGATTAATTACACGGAAAGATGAGATGGGTGGAGATGATACAGATAACCGCTATATGACCATGGAAGATGGCAGTCTTAGTATGGAAAGAGAACAGTTAAGCCAGATGGCAAGCCGCCAGATCACCTTTATCGATCATCTTGAGAAGGCAATGATGCGTATTGAAAATAAAACGTACGGAATTTGCAGAGTAACAGGCAAGTTAATTGACAAAGCCCGCTTACGTGCGGTACCACATGCAACTCTTTCTATTGAGGCAAAAATGGGGATAGCAAGGTAGGTTCACTTTTATTCCTTAAATAGATTGCAGTTTTGTTTCCGTAATGATTAATTTTGTTTTGTAATCTTTTCCAATATTTATTTGTAAAGGCAGCTGATCCTCTGCTTTATTAAAGCAGGTTTCCCCCCTGGGAATCATTTGTGCCTTAAGCAAATAAAAATGAAAAAATACTTCTGCAAACCGTTTCACAAAAATATTATATCATCCAGCTTACTATTAATTTTCTTTTGCGCAACCAGCACTAAAGCACAATTCCGTAATTATAATATTGTTTATACTGATAATGCACGTGGCGATATTGCCATGTTTGGCAACACCCTGATGGCAATTGTTGACAATAGCGCAATAAATACAGTTAAGATGAATGATAATGCAGTGGATGGTAATAGTAGTTTTGGAAATGATTTTGAGAATATGAAATATGTAGATGTGGATGGAAATGGATTCACTGGTGTTGGTACAAGAAATTCCTCTGCATCTGATCTTATTTTGCCGGCCGGAATCAACACTATTAAATTGGCAAGGCTGTATTGGGGTGGGCGTGTAAAAGATTCCGAATTTGATCTTAATCAACCTGGAAATAAAAAAATCAAAATAAGAAAGGTAGGTTTTTTTGCTTATACTGAATTAACTGCAACACAAATTGACAGAGATAATTTTATTCAAAATAATGAAGCATATACCAGGTACCAGGCATTTACTGACATCACTTCATTTATACAAACAAATTCTACTGGCACTTATTCTGTAGGCAATGCTCCTTTATCAGTTGGGGCAATTAGTAACGGCGGCAATTATGGTGGATGGTGTATTGTAATTGTTTATGAAAACCCATCTTTAAGTTTTAACAGCTTAAGATTATACGATGGTTTTCAACAGGTATTTGATAATGGAAATCCTCTTTCTACATCAGTAACATTAACCGGGTTAAATGTTCCTTCCATTACTGCGGGAGATGCAAAAATGGGTGCAGTAACCTGGGAAGGAGATGCAAACTTAATTGGAGATTTTTTAAAGATAAACGACAACATTTTTTCCAATAGCATTAATCCGGCAGACAATCCCTGGAATGGAACTATAAGTGATAACGCTGTTCACATAACAACGAAAAATCCCAATTATACAAATCAAATGGGAATTGATATTGATCAGTTTGAAGTTGGCTCCGGTTATGGAATTATTCCTAATGCAACTTCTGTTACATTAGAATTTGGCACAGAAGCCGATCAATATTTCCCGGGAATTTTCAGCTTTGTAATTAAGATGAAGGAACCCTCAATTACGCTTGATAAATTTGTTACAGATGCAAACAATAATCATAAAGCGGAGATTGGAGAAGTGCTTACATATATATTAAAAGGAGCCAATATGGGGCCTGGAAATGCCAATAAAGTTTTGATAACAGATACCTTACCTAATACCATTACCTATCTACCAAATTCTTTAAAAGTAATTAGTTCACCTGGAATTACAACAGTACCGCAAACTGATGCCGCAGGTGATGATATTGCAGAATTTATTCTAAATGCTGCAACTCAAACAATACGATTCAGGCTTGGGACTGGTGCTAATTCAACTGATGGCGGTATACTTGCTCCTAATGAAACTTATGAAGTTGAGTTTAAAGTAACAGTAAATAATCCGGGGGCAGGTACCCTTGTACCTTCTATTATAAACACTGCGAGAATAAAAGCAACAAGTGATGCGAATGTTGATTTTACTGATGATGGCACAGCGATCATAAATCCGGAAGCAGGTGCCTTACCTGTTATACTGATCTATTTTAATACATTATTACAGCAAAACAAAAAAGTAAATATTACATGGGGCACTTCCATGGAGATCAATTGTAAATACTTTGATGTGGAAAGAAGTATTGACGGAAATTTATTTACCACTGTTGCAACACTAACGGGAAATGGAACTACGTCTTTAGTACATAATTATACAATAACAGATGAAATTAAAGCAGTTACTTCACCGGTAGTTTACTATCGTTTAAAACAGGTTGATCTTGACGGAAAGAAAACCTATTCTCAAATAAATGCAGTCAGGCTTAAAAAAGCAAACAGGCAACTAATTATTTCGCCCAATCCATTTGCCTTGTATGTTAACATTAATATTGAATGGGCGAGGAATGAATTAGTTAAACTAAGACTTTTGGATGCCTCGGGAAAAGAAGTGGTAAGAAAAAATATAAGTTTAATTAAAGGATCCAACTTTATAAGGTTAGATGACCTGGTGAAATTACAGGCAGGTAATTATTTTATTGAGATTGCATCCCAGGAAGAAAAGGTTTCTCAAAAAATTCTTAAGCAATAATTTCACACTTAAATAAGAAATAAAAATAAGGAATAAGGAATGAGAAAGTGGAAGCGATTTTAGTTTTTGGTTTGCCATTTCATACCATTAAGACTCATGCATGCAAACTTTACCCATCTATCTTCAAGATCAAATTTTTTATTCTCCATATAAAACCTTCCTTATTTCTTATTTAAACTTCCTTATTTCTTATTTGCCAAAAAGATCACTTTACCTCCTGCATATCCACAAGCCGTTTATAAAACCCATTTTTTTCTGTAAGAGAATCATGAGTGCCTCTTTCAACAATTTTACCCTGCTGTAAAACGATGATCTCATCTGCATGACGAATTGTGCTTAGTCTGTGAGCAATTACAATACTGGTTCGGTTTTCCATCAGGTTATTGATAGCATCCTGAACAAGGCGCTCACTTTCTGTATCAAGTGAAGAAGTTGCTTCATCTAATATTAAAATGGGAGGGTTTTTTAGAACAGCTCTGGCAATAGTGATACGCTGTTTTTCACCACCACTTAATTTATTTCCTCTATCCCCAATGTTTGTCTGGTAACCATTTTCTTTTTGTAAGATAAAATTATGAGCATTGGCAATTTTTGCTGAATTAATTATCTGTTCTTCACTGGGGTTATCCATACCGAATGCAATATTATTTGCTATGGTATCATTAAAAAGAATTGCTTCCTGCGTTACCACACCCATCTGTTCACGAATGGATGTTAAAGAATATTCTTTTACATTAATACCATCTATTAATAATTCTCCAACACCTGCATCATGAAAACGTGGTATCAGATCAACCAATGTGCTTTTTCCGGCACCGGACGAACCCACTAATGCCACTGCTTTTCCTTTCTCAATAGTAAGTTCTACACTATCCAGGATAATTTTATCCTCGTATAAAAATCCAACTTTCTTAAATTGAATTGAATGATTAAAATGACTTAGTACTTTTGGATTTTCTTTTTCTTTTATAGATTCATCTTCTTTTATTAACTGTTCAATTCTTTCAATACTGGCAGCGCCCTTTTTAATATTGTACGATGCTGATGATAAAGATTTTAAGGGTTGTATTAATTGGGAAAAAATAGCTATGTAAGCTAAAAAATCACCCGGGTCCAAAAAAGTGCCACGCAATACCAATCGTCCACCGTACCACAGTACACATACTACTGCAGCTACGCCCAAAACTTCTGATACCGGGGAAGCAAGATCTCTACGCCTGTTTGCCCTGTTCTTAATTATTAACAGGTCGTTATTTTGCAGTGTAAATTTATCTGTTTGCTTTTTTTCAGCATTAAACGCTTTTATAATTCTTATGCCACCAAGTGTTTCATCAATGGTAGACAAGATAGCCCCTAATTTTTCCTGCACTCTTGTACTCTGCTTTTTTAAAGAACGTCCTATTCGCCCGATAATAAATCCGGCTATGGGCAAAAATATCACCAGGAATAAAGTAAGCTGGGGACTCAACATGACCAAATAAATAAAGAACAATAAAATAGCAATGGGTTCCCGGAATAAAGTTTCCAATACGCCAACAGTAGAACCTTCAACCTCACCAAGGTCATTTGTAAGCCTGCTCATAATATCTCCTTTTCTCTGATCATTAAAATAACCGATAGGCAACACAAGAATTTTTTTATACATTGCTGTTCGCATATCATTGATAATATTATTGCGTATCGGGTTTAAATAATACATAGAGAGATAAAGGAAGACATTTTTAAAAATAACAGAAAGCAGAACAACCAAACAAATAATTGCCAGTGCTTTTATATCCCCATTGGGAGAATTTATTATATCATACAAGGCAGACTTAAATTTGTTAATAGGATTTATACTTGCCAAAAAGGAATTGGAGTTAGCGGCAATATTAAGAGTATCTGCTTTTTTAAAGATCAACAGTAAAAACGGGCTAAGTAATGCAAGAGAAATAACTGAAAAAACCGACGATAAAATATTGAAACTGAAATAAGCGAAAATTAGTTTTGGATATTTTGAAAGATACCTGAAAATGGATCGTAAACTCTTCATCTGTGGTTTAGATCCCGATGGCTATCGGGATTATAAAATGATAATAGAGGCAAAGTAACTAATTTTACAATCCCGATAGCTATCGGCACAATAAGATATAAAATGACAGAGGGAAAAAGACAAAAACAGGTTGCCGGAGTTATCAATCATGAGCTTAATGATATTTTTTTAAGGATGGGTTTAAACATGCATGATGGCGGTATGGTTTCCATTTCTTCAGTAAAAATCACGCCTGATCTCTTTGAGGCGAGGGTGTACCTGAGTTTTTTTCAAATAAAGGATAATGATGCGATGCTAACAAAGATCCAGGATAAAAGTAAAGAAATAAGAAAAGAATTAGGCAACAGGGTTCGTCACCAACTGCGCAGTATACCGCAAATAACTTTTTATATTGATGACACGCTGGATTATGTTTTTAAGATGGAAGAGTTGCTGGATAAGATAAAAAAAGAAAGCCCCGATAAAGAAGGTTAATATTTCAGTTTAACCTCTTAAACGTTTTAAACCGCTACATGTACCTCACGTTTGCCTGGCGATATTTTAAAGCAAAAAAAAGCACTAACGCCATAAACATCATCTCCTGGGTTACCCTTTCCGTTATTGCTTTTTCAACCATGTGCCAGGTATTGGTGTTGAGTGTGTTCAACGGCTTTGAAGATTTGGTTAGATCTCTGTACTCCAATTTTTACACTGATGTGAGAGTAATTGCTTCTAAAGGGAAAACGATTTTTTTATCTGCAGAACAGATCGATTCTATAAAAAAAATTAAAGGAGTAAAGAATATCTCTTTGGTTGCTCAGGAAAAAGCATTGCTGCAAAATGGGGAGTTACAAACTGTGGTTTTTTTAAAAGGGGTTGATGATAATTATCGCAATGTATCAGGGGTTCCGCAAAAAATGCTAAAGGGAGATTTTGAAACAGGCACTGCTGAAGAACCCCGATTAATATTAGGGGCAGGAATTGAATATGCTGTAGGAGTACAAGCCGATAAAAGCTTATCTCCGCTTACTGTCTTTTTACCAAAGAAGATCGGATACGCTTCTTCGGATCCCGCTTCTTCTTTAAGTGAAGGCAATGCTTATCCTTCAGGGAGCTTTGCCATTCAGCAGGATTTTGATAATAAATATGTAATTACCAATATTGATTTTATAAAGCAGCAAATGAATTATGCTGGTAATGAATACAGTGCTGCTGAAATTGCCTTAGTGGACCCTTCGCAAACTGATGCGATAACTGAATCCTTGCAAAAAATGTTGGGAGATAATTATAAAGTCCAGACAAAATACCAGCAAAATACAAGCTTATACACTTCAATGAAAATAGAGAAGTGGGCTATTTATGCAGTACTTACGCTTATTCTCAGCATCGCTGCATTTAATATGGTAAGCGCTCTTACTATGCTTGTGCTGGAAAAAAGAAAAGATATAAGTGTGCTGCAATCATTAGGCGCTGATAAAAATTTGATCTTAAAAATATTTTTAAGTGAGGGATTGATATTAGCCATTTCGGGTGCAGCCATAGGATTATTACTTGCTATAATTATTTGTGCGCTACAATCAAAATTTAAATTGGTAAAACTATCAGGGAATTCTTTTCTGATAGATTATTTTCCGGTAAAACTTATTGCTGCAGATTTTTTACTGGTAGCCTCCACCGCATTGACAATCGCTTTCATCGCCGCATGGTTTCCTGCAAATAAAGCATCGCATCAGGGTTTTGAATTGAGAAGCTGAAAAACGTTTAAAAAAGTTCAGGAGGTTTAATTCGGGTATTCCTGTAAATAGACGATCTATAAAAAAGGGTCTTAAAATTTCAATTAATTTTTTTTATTTTCCCATCTGCTGATTAAATCTTGACGAATATTGTAAGGCTGAGCCACTATTTTTTCAGTAG
>JBPCQG010000288.1:0-3213 GCA_050998315.1 Chitinophagaceae bacterium | reverse complement strand
AAATAGTAAATTTGTCATGGATCTAAATATTAATGCTGCCCCACTTTGCTCACATCTTGTGCCATTGTGGGGCTTTTTTAATACTTAGTTATCACCAAACCATTGCCTATTGTGGATTATGGGTTTTTAGGAAGAGCATTTCCCATGTGGTGTAGTTTTCAGATATATATACAGGAACGACAAGGCGGTGGATGTTGTAAATGATGGATTTGTAAAAGTGTTTAAGAAACTGAATACATTCCATTACAATTCATCGCAGAATGCTGAGATGATATTTATGGGATGGCTTAAAACCATAATGATACATACCGCAATTGACAGGTTGAGAAAAGATAGTTTCTTACCCGAGGTTTGTAATTAATTTATATTTTCAAGATATTTATAACCGCTGCCGGTGTTAAGTAATAATATTTTATCTGATAAATTTATTTGTTTAGTGCTTAGTAAATGACTTAATGCTTTCCATGTAGCAGCTCCTTCGGGAGCTATCAATATACCTTCAGTTTTTGCTATCTCCTTCATACCGAAAATTATTTCATTTTCCTCTACAGTAACTACCGTTCCACCTGATTCTCTTAAAACTTTCAACATCATATTCATTCCAAAGGGATAAGGCACAGCCAATCCATTAGCAATTGTAGCTTTCGGAATAAAGTTTTTCTTCCAATTAACAGGATCATTAAAAGCATACAATAAGGGTGCACAGTTTTTTGACTGAACTGCAATCATTTTTGGTAAGGGTCCGGTAATCCATCCCAATTTTTGCATTTCTTTAAATGCTTTCCAGATTCCAATTAAGCCGGTGCCACCTCCTGCCGGATAAACAATAACATCCGGCAAGTCCCAATTGTATTGTTCGGCTATTTCATAACCCATAGTTTTTTTCCCCTCTAACCTGTAAGGTTCTTTTAAGGTAGAAACGTCAAAGTATTGTTTGTCTTTATTTAATTCTTCAATTTTTTTTGCACAGTCATTAATTAAGCCATCAACTAATATCAATTCTGCGCCATATAACTCGCATTCCTGTTTAAAAATTTTGGGGGTATGTGTTGGCATTACAACTGTGCATTTAATATTAGCTTTCGCACAATAAGCTGCTAATGCTCCGCCTGCATTACCTGCCGTAGGGATTATACATCGGTCAATTTTAAATTCCTTTGCTTTGGATACCGCAACGCTGATGCCTCTTGCTTTAAAAGAACCTGTTGGGTTAAATGGTTCATCTTTCATTGATAGATCTGCAAATCCAAATCTGCCGGCAAGCTTATTTAAAGAAAATATCGGCGTCATTCCTTCTCCAAGAGATACAATATTTTCTTCTTTTACAACAGGTAACATTTCTGAGAATCGCCACATGTTCTTGTGCCGGTACTGGAGATCTGTATTAAGAAAACCAGGAGAGGTATCATACTCAACTACTAATGGTTGATTGCAACATAACGCATAGGTGTTAATAGATGATAGAGGATAATCCTGTTGGCAATTTGAGCACTTGAGGGAAGTGGCAAAAGTAAAAGGTTTTGATAAAGTAAGCATTTATCAAAAGTACAGCGAAGCTATAATTAATACTATGGTATATGGTTATAACCCATAACTATTTGTTATAGTTAATTTTTGCAAACCGGATAAACGCTTTGTTAAGATCATTATTATCTGCGCCATGCCTCTGAATAAAAAAGAAATCCCTAACGATTTGAAACTTTTCAATTTTGATAGAGATTAAATCTCCCTCCCGCAATTCTTTATGTACAGAGCCTTGGGGCAGAAAGCCGAGACAATCATCTTCTCTTAAAAAATTTTTAAGTGCCTCTGTACCTGCAAGCCTTACACTTACCTTTAATTCAGATAATTTAATGCCGTTTTTTTCAAGATTATATTTTACAGCTGCCAATGTTCCTGATCCCTGTTCTCTTAATACTATCGGATAATTTTTAAGTTCGTGTATACTTATAGTTTTCTTTTTGGCAATAGGGCTTTTTGAACTGCAAACAGCTACCACCTCATCTGTAATAAACGGGGCATATAGAATAGTTGACATTTTTTTTTTGCCTTCTACTATTCCGATATCAATATCTTCATCAAGCAATGCTTTTACAATTGTATCAGTGTTTCTGTTAAGTAAGCTAATTTTTACCTCCGGATATTTTTGGTGAAATGCTGATAAAATTTTTGGTATAATGTATAATGCAACCGTTGTGCTGGCACCTAACTTTAATTGTCCTTTTGCTTTAAATTGATTTTTTAATGTGCTTAATTCAAAGTCCAGTTGATTTTGAATTTTCTTTGCTTCCTTTAAACGATTGTATAATAATTTGCCTCCCGGACTTAAGTGAATAGAATTACCTTTTCTTTCGAACAATGAAGTTTTGTAAAATGCCTCTAAGGTTTTAATGTGCTTACTTATTGCCGGCTGGCTTATAAATAATATTTCACTTGCCTTGGAAAAGCTAAGATTCGCCGCCACTTCCATAAATATTTCGTGCCGTGTAGAAATCATATTATAAATATACAAAATGGAATATCGGATATGCGGCAAGCGTTGAAAGTATTGGACCCTGCAAAAAGCCTTATTAACATTTTTGTTACCCCTATAGAAATTAATTGCAACCTTGTTTTGTTTCCTTTTACTACATTTACAATACTAGTTATAAATCTATTGTTTAACCGAATATATATAACAAGATTTCTGTCGGCCATATTGCTGATTCTTTTCGCAGTAAGCATTACTCCAAAAAAATTTTTGCACAATATTTTTGCATATTGACTACAACTCTAAAAAAAGCAATGCAAAGCCATACCAGATAAATAAATCAGGGTATAATTGCGATGTTGAAAATCTTGTAGCAGAGCCAGCTTTTGTACGTGATCACCCTTCTTTTGAATTTGTATTGTTTTCTTTTTTCGCTACTTATATTGTTAAAGATATTTCCCTCTCTTCCTTCTTCCCGATTTATTCACCTCTGCGTGCACCTCCGGTAGATATTTAATTTATTAGTTGATGCTTTTAAAGAGCACCAACAACTTTTAAACGATAAATTGGATTTTACCATGAAACATATTAGTATACTACTTATTATCATATTTCTGCAAACAAATATGTTATTTGCGCAGAATACAGCATCAAGAAATATCCGGGTTACTTTATCTGGAAAAATTACAGCATTAAAAACAAATTCGCCCTTGCATGCGGCAAGTGTTTATATACCTGATCTT
>JBPCQG010000284.1:0-9364 GCA_050998315.1 Chitinophagaceae bacterium | reverse complement strand
CTACTGAATATGGTGCATCCATCGCTGAAGTGGCGTTGCCTTCTATAACCGGGAAATCAAATATTTTAAAAAAGGAAGCATCTGCTAAATAATAGGATTCATAAAACACATTAGTATTTTCAGTATTGGAAATATTTGAACGTCCTAGCATACTAAATCGCGTGGCCGCCGCCACTTCAGGAAATTCTTTTTTAGCCCTTTCAGCAATATTTGCAGCAACAGAAACTACTTTAGTTTCCTTACCTCCTTCTGAGGTTTTTGTTTCTACAACCCGGTAAATCGAATATGCTTTTTTATGAAAGCTATCATAAGTAAACTCATCAAAAAGGTATAAGGCTATTAACAAAAAGCAGGTAAGCCCTGTTGTTAATCCAAAAAGATTAATAAAGGAAAAAGCTTTTTGCTTTTTTAAATTCCGGAATGCAGTTTTTAAATAATTTCTATACATAGATTATGCTTTTATTCGGTACGTAAACTTTTTATCCCGAATGAAGCGGGATTTCATTCTTCTCACTCCGTTCGAAGAGATTCAACAGGGTTTGATAAGGCAGCTTTCACCGATTGAAAACTTACAGTTAACACAGTAATAAATAGGGTAATTATTCCGGTTAGTGCAAAAATTATCCAGCTGATATTTATCCGGTAGGTAAAATCCTGCAACCATTTATTCATTGCAAACCATGCTAAAGGTGCAGCAATAACAAAGGCAATAATTACAAGCCGAATAAATTGATTGGAAACTAAAACTGCTATATTGGTTACGCTGGCTCCCAATACTTTTCTTACTCCTATTTCCTTTGTTCTTTGCTGGATGGCATATGCTGATAAACCAAACAAACCAAGGCAAGCAAGCAATATAGCAATGCCCGCAAAAATGTTAAGCACTTTACCAAGTCTTATTTCGGCGCTGTATAGTTTATTATAATTGTCATCCAAAAAAGTATATTCAAAAGGGCGGTGAGGTACTAATGTTTTCCATTTGCTCTCCAAAAATGAAATTGTGTTTTGTAAATTATTGCCTGATAATTTTACCATTAGTACACTGCCGTACGTATCCGGAAACAGAACCAATGGCTTAATAGGATTATGTAAAGAAGAAAAATGGAAATCTTTTACAACAGCCTTTACAGTACCTGGACGATCATCTCCCAAAGACATTTTTTGCCCTATTGCTGCCTGGGGAGTCCATCCCATTTCTTTAGCTGCTGATTCATTTAAAATAAAATGGAATATATTATTTGAGTCAAACATTACATCTTTAATATCCTGTTCATTCAGGTCAGTACCTGCAATTATTTTTACACCTGCAGTTTTTACAAAATCTTCATCAACAGGATTGGCTGTTACTGCATTCGATTTCCCCGGAGCCATACCGGGCTTTGTCATGGTATATCCACCTTTAATATTTGTAGGATCGAAGACAGTTCTGGAAACACTTACAACACCGGGATTATTTTTAAACTCAGATTTTATAGTACTGAGTGTGGTATTCATTTTTTGATCCAGGGGAAACAATAAAACATGATTCCTGTTGTAGCCCAAATTTTTATGCTGCAGGTAGCTCAGCTGGCTTTGAATAATAAATGTTGATGTAATAAGAAAAACAGTGATGATGAATTGAAAAACTATTAATGATTTGCGAAGCCAAATCCCTGATGAAGAACTTTTGAATGATCCCTTTAAAACTTTTATTGGCTGAAAACCTGATAATATCAATGCAGGATAACTACCAGCTAACATGCTTAGGCAAGCGATGATCAGCAATGCAACTCCGGCAATATATGGTGTAAATAAAGCTGATACAGATAATTGCCGGTCGGCTAATTGATTGAAGCCGGGTAAAATAAGTGCGGCAATAATTGCAGACAGTACCAGCGCTATCACAGAAATGATAAGTGATTCAGAAATAAATTGCCAGAATATTTGTTTTTTAAATGCACCGGCAACTTTTCGTATGCCAACTTCTTTTGCTCTTTCAATAGAGCGTGCAGTGCTCAAATTAATATAAGTGAAGCAGGCAATAAGAAGAATAAGTAATGCAATTGCGACAACTATATAAACATAGGTGATACTGTTGTTGGGCTCAAAACCTTCGTATGGAGAATGTAGATGTATTTTTTTATATGGCTCCAGTTCATACGTCAGATAATCATTGCCGCTGAGATTGGAAGCCATTTCTTTTTTCATGAACGGTGTGATCTTTGCCTGTAGTGAGGCAGTGAATGCTTTGTTCTTCAACAATAGATAAGTTGTATAATTTGCTTCCCAATAAGTTTCTTTTTGAGCAACACCAAGTGAAGAAAAGGAAGCAATGAAGTCATACTTTATTTGGGAGTTGGAAGGGCAATCTTCTGTTACTCCTGTTACCTGGAATTCCATTCCCTTACTACCAATGTGTAATATTTTTCCAACCGGATCATCATTGCCAAAATATTTTTTTGCCGTTGATGCAGTTACAACAACCATCTTAGGAGAAGCCAATACCGTATTTGTATTTCCCTTTAAAAGCTTAAAAGAAAATAAGCGGAAAAAAGTTGAATCAGCATATAAAAATTTCTTCTCTGTAAAAAGCTTATCTCCGTACTTAACAATAGTGTTGTTCCGCGACATGCGTACTCCTGTCTCCACTTCAGGAAAGCTTCTTGCAAAGGAGGGCATCACATAGATGCTGGTATAATTTCCTTTGTTCACTGTTCCATTTACGGCGTACTCCATTATTACCCTAACTATCCTGTCACCTTTTTTCTGGAACTTATCATAATTTAATTCATGCTGAATGTAAAGCACCATTAGCAGGCAGCAGGTAAGCCCTGTGGTTAATCCAACAATATTTATTGCAGAAAAAATTTTATTCTTCCACAAGTTGCGCCATGCAATCTTTAAATAATGTATAATCATAAAATAATTTTTAATGCCTCATCCTCTATCTTTTTCTCCTTTTTAGCGACTAGGATGTTATATATTTTTACTCATTAATTGGTCACATCATTTTATCTAAAATATATTTCCACATCCGCACGTTATTCAGTTCGTAAACTTTTTACAGGGTTGGCAATGGCAGCTTTAATTGCCTGGAAACTTATTGTCATTAATGCAATAACCAAAACCAATAATCCTGCTGCACCAAACATCCACCATTGAAGGTTGATGCGATAAGCAAAATCCTGCAGCCATTTGTTCATTATGTACCAGGCTATCGGGATTGAAATAAAACATGCAACCAAAACCAGTTTTAAAAAATTCTTTGATAGCATAGCTGCAATGCTATTTGCTGTAGCACCTAAAATTTTCCTTATTCCGATCTCTTTTGTTTTTTGAAATATTGTATAAGAGATCAATCCGTATAATCCAAGACATGCAATGAGCAGCGATAGTATGGAGAAGTATAGAAAAATTTTGGAAAACCTTTCTTGGGCCTGGTACTTCCCTTTAATTTGCTGACTTAAAAAATCGTAATCGAATAAAGCAGGTGAAAAATGTTTCTTCCATGTGTTTTCAATTAATGCTATAACCTGGCTAGCTTTTTTTATATCAACTTTTAATGTAATTCTTGAAAAATGTCCATCCAGCGGATAGATCGTTAAAGGCTCTATAGCCTGCTGTAATGAGTTATAGTGAAAATCATTTGTTACTCCAACTACTATTCCTTTTTTACCACCCATTTTAAAAGATTTACCGATAGCGGTCTCATTATTCTTCCACCCAAACTTTTTTACTGCCATTTTATTTAAAATAACCTGCCTGATCGTATCGTTGAATGCATTACTGCTGAAGGCTTTTCCCGCTAATAGTTTAATTCCATATACATCAAAATAATCTGCATCAACACGAAGTATGGATGTATTAACCTGCAACGGCGCTCCATTGTTATCAACGGTTTCTGAGACAGCTGTAGACAGCCCTGAACCGATCATAGAATTGGATGTGGTAATTCCGGAAACGAGCGTATTGTTTTTTAATTCGTTTTTAAAAGCATCATAACCTTTAATTACATCTGTATTCCCATGTACCTTTAAAAAAAGCAACGCATCCTTATTAAATCCAAGGTCCTTATGTTTTATAAAAGACATCTGGGAATAAATAATAACTATACCTGTTATCAATATTATCGTAATAATAAATTGCGATACTACAAGTGCTCTTCTTAACAGTATTCCCTTATCGCTTGACTTAAAGGAACCTTTTAATACCACTGCGGGTTTAAAAGCTGATAAAATTATAGCAGGATAAATACCTGAAAGCACACCTAAAAAAATGGTTACGCCGAAGAGAAAAATTAAAAGTAAAGGTGACGAGAATAAAGAAAGGTCTTTACCTGTAACCTCGAAAAAAAACGGCTGCAGCAAAAACGAAAATAAACATGAAAGCAGTAATGCTATGATTGCGGTGAATACAGATTCTGAAAGGTATTGAAGGATCAATTGCTTTTTACCTGCGCCTACCACTTTCTTAATACCCACTTCTTTTGCCTTGCCGGCTGCACGTGCTGTAGCCAGGTTGGTATAATTGATACCTGCAAGAAGCAAAATAAAAATGCCTATGGTTGAAAAAATATAAACCTGTGTGATGCTGCCGGTGGATCCTATTTCATATTGCAGGTTAGAACACAGATGAATATCACTTAAAGGTTGCAACTTATAAAAATAGATGGACTTCCAGATATTGAACAGGTCACCAATATATTTTCCATAGAACTGTGTGATCTTACGGGAGAATGATTTATGATCAACTCCTTTTTTTAATAATAAATAAGTGTAGTAACTGCCATCGCCCCAGCCGTCTACAGTAAGTACATCAGGGTCTGCAACTTCAATGGTTTTAAAAGAAGCCAGCATATTGAATGTGAAATGCGCATTCTTCGGAGGGTCGGGCATAACCCCTGTTATTTTATATGAAGCTCCATAGCCGGTGCTGTCGTACATATTAAGCATAAGCGTTTGACCCATTGGATCAACATCCCCGAAATACTTTATTGCGGTTGATTCTGTCAGGATGATTGAGTAAGGTTCACTTAATGCTGTAGCTTTATTCCCCCTTGTTAAACGATAACTAAAAACATCGAAGAAAGAAGGATCGGTTAACAATATACCCGGTTGAAGTACCTGTTGGTTTTTGTGGGTTACTATTTCTTCACGCATTCTCAACCGCACTGTATTTTCCACTTCTGCGTAATCAGTCTTTAACGCTTTAGCCATGGGAGCACTCGATACAGCTGATTCAGAAATACCTGCTTCAGTTTTTTGTGTTGATATTAACCGAACGATCCTGTCATAATTATTATTGAATTTATCATAGCTTAATTCATCACTTACCCATAGCGAAATAAATACAAAACATGTTAATCCTGCGGAAAGCCCCATGATGTTCAAAAAGGAATAGGTCTTGTTTTTTGTTATGCTCCGTAAGGTTTGCTTTAAATAGTTTTTGAACATTTTATAATTTTAGTTTTTACACCATACATTATTAGCGCTGGTTCTTGTTTCCATATTCTTTATTCAGTCCTCAAACTCTTCACCGGGTTTGCTATAGCTGCCTTTACAGCCTGGAAACTTACAGTAAGCAATGCAATGGCAACAGCAAGCCCGCCGGCAATTACAAAGACCCACAGCGAAATATTTATCCTGTATGCAAAATCCTGGAGCCATTTGTGCATCATCCACCAGGCAAGTGGAAATGCAACTACAGAAGAAATAGCAACCAATCGTAAAAAATCTTTTGAAAGAAGTGTTATTACATTAGTAATTGTAGCGCCTAATACTTTTCTTATCCCTATTTCTTTTGTGCGGCGCTCTGCTGTGTATGCTGCTAATCCTAACAAGCCAAGGCATGAAATTAAAATGGTGAGCAATGCAAATAGTCGTGAGAGTTTACCGATAAGCATTTCACTTTTAAAAAGATTATTAAAATCATCATCTAAAAATTTAGATTCGAATGGATAACCGGGATTATTTGATTTTATAACATGTTCAACTTTTGCCAATTGCTGCTGTAGATCCTGTTTGCTTTTTAATCGAATCAGCATTGTACTTGCATTACTTGTATCGCAAAAAAGTATCAGCGGATCGGGTTTTTTGTACATATCATTAAAAACATAATCTTTAACTACTCCTACAATTTTTAACTCCCTTCCTTTGCCATTATCACGCCTGATGATATCGCCAACAGGATCTTTTTCCCCCATGATCTTTGCAAAAGTTTCATTGATGATTATGCTGGAACTGTCATTGGTAATATCAGGATAAAAATCTCTGCCCGAGGCCAGCTTCATACCTAATGTAGAAATGTATTGTGGCGTTACCCAATCCATACTAACCAGCAGTTGGGATTCCGGCGTTTTACCTTTCCAGCTAAAATCTCCGGAGCTGCTTCCTACTTTAAATACCTGGTTATTGCTCATAGCTGCCTTTTCAACAACCCCTGTTGACAAAAGATCATGGTGAATAGCCGGAAAATGCTCATTCATTTTTCCTTTTAACCATATGTAGATTACATTTTCTTTATTGTAACCCAATTGCCTGTCCTTTACATGTTCTATCTGCCGATAAATAATAATGGTGCTGATGATTAGTACAATTGAAATAACAAACTGTGTTATCACGAGGCCTCTGCGAACATAAACAGTGGTAGAATTTTTTCCTATCCTCAATCCTTTAAATACAGTTGCAGGATTAAATGATGAAAGATATAAGGAGGGATAGCTGCCGGCAATTGCACCGCAAACCAAAGCTAGTAAAGGCAACCCTGCCCATAGCGCCGGGTTAATGAGATCAAACGAAAGCTTCTTTTGTACAAGCGTATTAAAAGATGGTAATGCAAGAAAAACAATAAGCCCGGCAACGATCATTGCAGCAAAAGACATCATCATTGATTCCCCAAAAAACTGCCTTACAAGAATGCCCCTGCCTGCACCTAATACTTTTCTTACACCAACTTCTCTTGCTCTTTGCTCTGAACGTGCAGTGGCGAGATTCATGAAATTGATACAGGCTATTATGATGATAAGTAAACCGATAATGCTGAACATTTTTACATATTCAATTCTTCCGCCGGCATATTTGCCGTCTTCATACCGGCTTCTTAAACGCCAGTCTTTCATCGCCAGCAAAAATGGTTTTGCAATAGCACTCGTATCTTTCTTTGAAATAAAATCATGCAGTTTTTTATCAACCTGTTTTGGGTCAGCACCATCCTTTAGCTGAACATAGCTTTGTATACCGTTATTACCCCATTGCTGAAGCCACGGGTTTTTATCCTCATAAATTTTAAATGCCGCAAGCCAGGAAAATTTTAGTGAGCTATTTAACGGCGGTTCTTTTATCAATCCAGCAATGGTGAATTCCTTGTCATTATTTACTTTAATGGTTTTGCCAATGGGATCATCTTTGCCAAAAAATTTCTCCGCCATTTTTGTAGTGATGACAAGAGAAGTTGGGTCGGTTAGCAATTTTGAAGTATCACCTTTGATCAATTCAAAAGAGAACATTTTTAAATAATCAGGATCTGCATAGTTACCAATTTCATAAATACTTTTATCACCTACCGAAAATAAAAGATTGGTTCCCCAATCAGCACGGGCAGCATATTTTATTTCGGGTAATTCGTCTTTTATTGCCGGGGCAAATTTTCCGGGTAATGCAGAAAAGGTATAGGTCTTTCCTTCGTAGGTCTGGTTCTCTATTACCTGGTATAAGCTGTTATAATTTTTTTGAAATGTGTTGTACTGCACTTCATCATGTACCCAGAGCAGTATCAATATTGCGCATGCCATCCCCAGTGAAAGACCTATCATATTTATAAAAGCATAGCCTTTATTTTTTTTAATATGCCGCAAAGCGATCTTTAAATAATTTGTAACCATAGCGGATAGGTTTTATTGTAGATAGTTTATGTAGCATCCTCTTCGATAGGCGCATACTACTATACACATAAACGTACATTTTGTTGCAACCACATTGCCAGATTAGGTAAGTGTTGATTTACAAAAGTTTAATAAAAAATTTTCTACGAAAGCGTTCGTTACTAATACAGTATGTGTACGCTTTTGATACAGTTTTGGAATATGCAAAAGATATAGAACTCAAAAAAGGTTTTTGAATTTCCCCGTTGGTTTAATTATCTGTTTTAAATTATTTAAATTCGAAAAAATTTTATGTCCCGTATTAAAGTTGACCTGCATAATATTTACAATAACAGCATCGCCATAGATCAAGCGCTGCAACAGGCATTTAATGATGCCGTGGAAAAAAAGATTCGTGAAGTGGAAATTATCCCCGGCAAAGGAAGCGGACAGCTACGAAAAAAAGTAGAGCGGTTTTTACAACAACCCCATATTAAAAAACAATATCATCGGATAGAAAACGACAGCAAAAATTTTGGTAGACTATTTGTTTTTTTTAAGTTTTGATGAGCAGCATTAATAGGTTGTTGTCATATCCTCATCAACGCAAATAATAAAATCAGCTTTGTTTTTATTTTCTTTCTGCAGGTGATGAATATCTTTTTGTGATACTGTGGTGATTGTACTAATGTTCAGTTCCGGACGGCTGTTTTTTAAATACCAGGCAATACCCTCGTAGTTCTCTGAATGGTATGCACCGTTATAATGGATAAACAAACTTCCGGGTTTGTAGAATTGTAAAATAAAAAAAGCCATAGTAGCATCTTTAACAGCCTGCGCTTTGGGGAGGTTCTTACCACCATGACCGGGCATCATTGTAAGCATATTTTTATAGCCGGGCAGTTCTGCATTATAAGTAATAGGCAACGGCGCTATCCATAATTTTTCTTTTGCAGAAATAGTATCCAATACCTGGAAGCCACCTTTGGCAACCATTGCAGCATATCTTCTGGGTATATTGGTAGCGGCGAAAACAATATTATTTTCTTTTGCAAAATTCACCAAAGGAGCATAATCGGTATTATAGTTTTTCCAGAGACGTGCCATCGAGTCTAAACCTTTTGGCGATAGTTTCCCCTGCAGGTAAAGATCAAGGGCAGGCTGATTATCCTGTTCAAACATTTCAGCGCCGAGTACCAGGTTCCTGTGTTGTTTCATATCTTTTGTTACTTCCAGCTGGAGCCAATGCGAAATTGGATTGTTATGAAATTCACCAAACAGTACAATGTCTTTTTGCTGCAGCGTTCTCAGCATTTTTTGGTAAGAAGTTTTTTTACCTTTTGCATTGTATAAAACGTAAGCCGGTTTGTTCTGCGAACAAGGGGTAACTAAAAAGAAGAAGCATAACACCAGGAGAAAGGTTTTTTTCATTTCACAAAAGTCAGGTGTTTTTATTGGATTTAATAAGCGGGAACTAAATCATTTTATTTAAAGCTCGATACCGACTCCAATTTTAAAAGCATTAAT
>JBPCQG010000264.1:0-10900 GCA_050998315.1 Chitinophagaceae bacterium | reverse complement strand
GACTTATAGTTTACGGCAATTCAAACAAAATTATGTCATACGGCGCCACAATATGTAATGCTTTAAGTGAATCAATAATTCATCTGCAGATATTTATTGCATACCAATTTTGTTGTAATCTTAGATTAATCTGGTAGTTATCAAAGATCCATCTCAATTTCCTCATATAGCCTCAAAGGTATTGTTTCAAAATATATTAAATTCCAAAAGGTATAGGTTTGCAAATTCAGCGAGAATTCATCTTACCTTCGCGTATGCTTAGTTCTAAACTACCAGTCATTTTATTGGCTCTCTTAAAGTTGTATATGTTAGCAGGTTGCGGTCCCGACAAAAAAGATTCTGCTTCACCACCGCAATATGATCTTAATAATCCTGTTGAATTTAAGCTGCCTGACGGCTTAAATGAGATCTCCGGAATTTCTTATTATCCAAAAGATAGCAGTGTATTTGCCATTATTGATGAAGAAGGGCTGTTATTTAAAATATATTTAAACGGAAGCCAAACAATTAAGAAATGGAGGTTTGATAAAAAGCATGATTTTGAGGATATGGTGCTGCATGATAGTGCCTTTTATGTATTAATAAGCAATGGAGAAATTGAAACATTAAAATTTGTTGGTGATTCAATAATTTCAAGTAAAAGTGAGCTTGCCGATGCAGGAAAGAAAAAAAATGAATTTGAAACATTGTATTATGATACTTCTTTGGGTTTGGTAATGATGTGCAAGGACTGTGAAGATGATAAAAAGAAAATAGTAACCGCATGGGGATATTCGCCGGATTCTATATCCTATAATCAGGATTTATTTTCAATAGATGTAAAGGATATTGCGAAAAAGAATGGTGAAGATAAAATACATTTTAAACCCTCGGCTGCCGCTATTAATCCAATAACCAATGAGCTCTACATACTTTCCGCGGTAAATGAATTATTGGTGGTGGCAGATAGAAATGGCCGTGTAAAAGATGTTTATCCTCTTGACCCTGTAACTTTTAATCAACCGGAAGGAATTACATTTACACCATGGGGTGATCTGCTAATCTCAAATGAAAAAGGAGAAAAAGGTTCCGCTGCTATTTTAATTTTTAAATCAAAAAAGAAGGGTTGATGATAAAAGCTTTCGTTAACGGAATTTTTCTGCTCATTTTTTTAGTTTGTTCGCATTGTTTAGCACAGGATACTTTACAGTCAAGAATAATTTTAATTGGTGATGCAGGTGAGCTTACTAATGGAAGGCATCCTGTTGTTTCAGGAGTTAGAAGCACTATCCCTCTTGATAAAAAAACAACCATAATTTTTTTGGGAGATAATCTTTATAAAGCCGGATTGCCCGATGATGCAGTACCAAATTATAATCTTGTCAAAGCGCCCCTTGATTCACAGATAGTAATTGCAAAAGGTACTGATGCCAAAGTATACTTTATACCAGGAAATCATGATTGGAATAACGGCGGGCCACATGGCTGGGAAGCCATACAACGAGAACAATATTATATTGAAGTACTTGGCGACAAAAACGTAGATTTTTATCCAAAAGATGGCTGCCCGGGACCGGTGGAAGTTAACATAACAGATGATATTACTTTAATAATAATGGATAGCCAGTGGTGGATACATCCGTATGATAAGCCTGGCATTGAATCCGATTGCCCGTATAAAACAAAAGCAGAAGTATTAACACGGCTTGATGACCTGCTTTCAAGAAACTCAAAAAAACTTGTACTTTTTGCAACACATCATACTTTTAGAAGTTATGGAATACATGGTGGATATTTTAAAATAAAACAATATGTTTTTCCACTTACAGATGCCTTTCCAAAGCTGTACATTCCTATACCTTTTGGATTCGTTTACCCTATTACAAGAGGTATTTTCGGAACTGCGGAAGATATGAAACACCCTGCTTATGTAGACCTGGTGACAGAAGTAGAAAAAGTTATTAAAAAACATGATAATGTTATTTACGTTGCAGGTCATGAGCATACATTGCAATTAATAAAAGACTCGGGATACTATTATATAGTTAGTGGGTCGGGAACCAAATCAAATCGTGTTTCTAAAAGCCGTAAATCTTTATTTGCTACAGATAAAAATGGTTTTGCCACCTTGGAAATATCCAAAAACAAAAATGTAAAAGCCACTTTTTACACAGTAGATACATCAGGGGTTAAAAAAGAACCCCCTTTTAATCTTTTTAATTTTACCGGTTTACCGCCCAAACCGGAAGATACTTTACGGGAAGTGGAAGTTGCATTCAAAGACAGTGTAATCATCTCTGCAAGCGATAAATATAAACATGCAACCGGCTTTAAAAAAACGTTTCTTGGAAACAATTACCGTAAGGAATGGAGTGTGCCGCTGGCATTTAAAGTATTTAATCTCAGAAAAGAAAAGGGAGGATTAAAAATAGAAAGTCTGGGAGGGGGCAAACAAACAAAAACATTGCGTTTATCGGATAAAAATGGTAAAGAATGGACATTGCGTTCCGTTGATAAAGATCCGGAGCAAACTATCCCCGCAGGTTTAAGAGGCTCTTTAGCAGAGGATGTTGTGCGGGACCTGATCTCTGCAAGCCATCCTTATGCTCCTCTTATAACACCCTCCCTTGCAAAAGCAACTGGTGTAATTGAAGCTATACCACAATACTTTTTTGTACCTGATGATCCGGCTTTTGGAATTTACAGAAAAATGTTTGCGAATATTGTGTGCACGCTTGAAGAAAGTGACCCCACTATCGATGCAACAGAAACAAAAAGCACTGCAAAAATTATTAATAAGCTAGTTGATGATCATGATAATCACGTTGACCAGCAGGCATATTTAAGAGCCCGTTTGCTTGATAATGTTATCGGCGATTGGGACAGGCATTTTGATCAATGGAAATGGGGCACCACCGATACCGGGAAGGGAAAATTATATTATCCTGTACCGCGGGATAGAGACAAGGCATTTTTTAATTCGGATGGTTTGTTGTTGGGCTACTTATCTAAAAATCAATTTAAGTATTTACAGGGATTTGGATTTAAAAAGAACTATTATGATATTAAATGGCTTAACTGGGAGGCAAGAGATATCGATAGAATATTCCTGAACCTGTTAACTGAAAATGACTGGAAAAAAGTAATTGATACTTTTCAGCAAAAGCTTACTAATAATGTTATTGATCTATCGGTAAAAAAATTACCTCCCCAGGTTTATGCAATGGGGGCTGCCAACATTAGCGAAAAATTGAAAAAAAGAAGGGATGTTTTAATGAAAAAAGGTATAAGATTTTATAATTATTTATCAAGGGCGGTAAATATTACAGGTAGCAATCAGCAGGAATATTTTAAAGTACAGAATGGTGATGATGGTGTGCAGGTAATTGTTTATAAGAAAAAGGGAAACAAAGATTCAACCGGTATTATTTATAACCGCACGTTTAATCCCAAAATTACAAAGGAGCTGCGGCTTTATGGATTGAATGGAAATGATAAATTTGAGATTGATGAAAATGTAAATACCAAAATGAAGATAAGAATGATTGGCGGCAAAGGTAATGACAGTTTTAATGTTAAAGGTAATGCCCGCAATTACGTATACGATATTACTTCAAGTGATACCAGTTTGAAGCTGGAGAAAAATTTTGTTACAAATGCACACAAAACAAAAGTGGTGTTCTCATCAAACCCTCTGGTGAATGAATATAAGCCTTACGGGTTTTCGTATAATGTATACCGGTTTCCGCAGGTCAATCTTGGTTATAATCCCGAAGATAAACTACTGGTAGGGTTTGGTTTCTCTGCAAAAACTTTCGGATTCAGAAAAGACCCATACTCTACTTTTCAAAAATTATCAACTTTGTATGCACTCAATCATAATGCCTACCAGGTAAAATACCAGGGAATATTTAATTCTGTTTTTTTAAACAAGGATATTTTATTTAATGCTGAATTTGTAAATCCAACTTTAAATAACTTTTTTGGATTTGGTAATGCAAGTGTGAGAGATAAATTAAAACCTATTGAATTTTACCGGGTAAGATATAAATATGTGCAGGCTGACCTGTTGCTGCGTAAACGATTTAATAGTGTTCTGGAAGCAAGTATAGGCCCTTCTTATTATCACTACTGGAATAAGTTTGATGATAATAAGAATCGTATACTTGGCGACAGTCCTGATTCCGCAAGTATTTTTGGCAAAAAAGACTATTTTGGAGGTAAGTTAAAAATTGATATCAATTATGTAAATAATGAAGTGTTGCCAACCCGTGGCATCACCTGGTATACGCAATTAAGCTCTTTGTACGGTCTTAATAAAAATAGTAAAAATGTAACCCGCCTTACATCAGATATGACGGTACATGGAAGCTTAAGTGAGGAAAGAAAATTAGTAGGTATTATAAGGCTTGGCGCGGGACATATTTTCAGTAAGAATTTTGAATATTTCCAGGCGCTAACTCTTGGGGCAAATAATTTTGTAAGAGGATTTAGAAAAGACAGGTTTTCCGGTTCCTCACTTGTTTATGGCAGTGCCGAAGTAAGAGTGAAATTATTTCAATCTAATTCATATTTTTTACCCGGCGACGTAGGGGTAATAGGATTCTATGATATTGGAAAAGTATGGATGAGAAACGAAAAATCAAAACGATGGCATCAATCTTATGGCGGCGGATTTTATTATTCTCCTTTCAATATCCTTATTGTTTCAGCTACGGTTGGTATTTCGAAGGAAGATGGGTTGTTTAATTTTTCTCTCGGAACTAAATTCCGCATCACATTTTAAGTATGGATAATAATCTTTATAAAAAAATTGAAAATTACGTAACAGGTTTGTACGAAACGCTGCAGGATGATACATTAGCATTTCATAATCTGAAGCATACGCAAAGTGTTGTGGACAGAACAAAAGAAATTGCAGGCCACTACCATGTGAATGAAAAAGAAATGCTCATTCTTTATACGGCGGCATGGTTTCATGATACAGGATATTTATTTACCGAGCCGGCCAAGCATGAGCAAATGGGCGCTGATGTAATGAGAAAATTTATGCTGGATCATACAAATGATACTGAACTTATAAATGAGATTGAGTTATGTATAATGGCAACAAAAGGGCCCAGAAATCCGATCGGGTTATTGCAACAAATTATCTGTGATGCTGATACCTATAATTTAGGTTCTAAGGAATTTAAAACTACAAACAAGAGGGCGAGGGAAGAGCATAAGCTAAAAACAGGAACGCTTAATCAATTAGAATTTAATAATAGTACGATTAAAATGCTTGAGGAGCATACATTCTATACAACTTATTGCAAAGATCTGCTGTCAGCAACAAAAGAATTAAATATGAAAAAAATAAAAAATAAAATTGAAAAGTGGGAATCAGAAAAAGAAGAAAATAACCAACAAAAGGATAATGGCAGGAATACAGATAAAGATGAAACTTCCACGAGTTATAAACTTTCTGAGATGGACAAAGATAAGTCAGGTCTGGTTTCTAAAGGCATTCAAACCATGCTCAGGCTTACTTCGCAAAATCATTTACAGCTAAGCGAAATGGCAGATAGTAAAGCCAATATTCTTATCTCAGTAAATGCAATTATTATATCAGTTGTGCTTGGTGTTTTGGCAAGAAAATTACAGGAAGAAACCTATCTTAAATTACCATCTCTTATATTTTTAACATCGGCTGTCGCAACAATCATAATTTCAATTTTAGCAACCCGGCCTAAAATAAATGAAGGAAAATTTACCGCCGAGGATATTGCAGCTAAAAAAACCAACCTTTTATTTTTTGGTAATTTTTACAAAGCTACTTATGATGAATATAGTTCTGCCATGAAGAGAATGATGGTTGATACGGATTATCTCTATGGCTCACTGGTAAAGGATATTTACTATTTAGGTGTTATTTTAGGCAGAAAATATAAGCTTATAAGGCTTGCTTATAATATTTTTATGATAGGCATCATTTTATCCGTAGTTGCATTTATTATTGCCATATCAATTCATAATACAACAACGCCGGTTAATCCTATTATCCCCGGATCGGGATCACCTTTATAAATTAAGGTACTATGTTTAACAACAGGGACCTAAGCTGGTTAGGGTTTAATTTAAGGGTGCTACAGGAGGCGGCAGATAAAGAAGTTCCTTTGTATGAACGCTTAAAATTCCTCTCTATTTTTTCTTCAAATCTTGATGAATTTTTCAGAGTACGATATCCTTCCGTTATAGCGCTTTCAAAACTTAACAATAAAACAAGAATGAAAGCAACCCTCAGTTCTACAGAAGATATTCCTGAAAAGATACAAAATGAAATTAACCGCCAGCTAGACATTTATGGATCAACTTTATTAAAAGAAATTATTCCTGAATTAAAAGAGAATGGCATTATTTTTTACTACAACAGTGAGGTAAGGGCGGAGCACATCCCGGAAATAAAAGAAATATTTTTATCACATGTACTTTCTTTTATTCAACCTATATTTTTGGATGGAAACAGCACACATACTTTTATCCCTGAAAATAATCGATTGTATTTTGTTGTTTCATTAAAAGAAAACAACCAGGGGCTTTTAAAACAGGCTATTATTAATATCCCTTCCAATAAATTAAAAAGATTTTTTGCGCTTACCCCGTTTGATGGACTTGAATACGTGATATTTATAGATGATATTATAAAAGAAAATCTTGCAATCCTTTTTCCCGGACTGGAAATTATTGGTGTTTACAGTATTAAATTTAACAGGGATGCTGAGCTACACCTGGTAGAAGAATATAGTGGGGATCTATTAAATAAGATTGAAAAGCAGCTTAAAAAAAGAGATGATGGTCCCACATCACGCTTTTTGTATCAGAATGGTATGCCTCGAAATCTGCAATTGTTTCTTGCTTCTGCCTTTGGAGTAAAATTTGAAGATATGTTTACCGGCGGACGCTATCATCATTTAAGTGATCTTTCTTCATTTCCAACCTTCAATAAAGATCTTACTTACCAAAAAATTAGACCTCTCTCCTCTTTAAATGTAACGGACAGCGGCGATATTTTTAATGTTTTAAACAAGCAGGACGTTCTGCTGCACATTCCCTATCAATCCTATAACCCTGTGCTCTCATTTTTTAACCAGGCAGCAGTTGATATGGAAGTAACTGATATTTATATTACGCTCTATCGTGTAGCTGCAGAGAGCCACATTGTAAATGCATTAATAAGCGCTGCAAAAAACGGTAAAAATGTAATAGCATTTATTGAGCTTAAGGCAAGGTTTGATGAAGCCAATAATATTAAATGGAGCAGGGTAATGAAGGATGCAGGCGTAAAAATTATTTACAGCATACCCGATATTAAAGTGCATTCAAAAATTGCTTTGGTAAAAAAACGAAAGGGACTTCAGGATGTGTCTTATGCAATTTTAAGCACAGGAAATTTTAATGAGATAACAGCGCAGTTTTATACCGATCATGTTTTGATGACCACAGATCCCATTATAGTAAAAGAGTTGATCTGCCTCTTTAAATTTTTGCAGAAAAAAGATAAAACACCTGAGAATAACAAATTAAAGTTTGATAAGCTGCTGGTATCACAATTTAATATGAACTCCCGCCTGGAAAAACTTATTGATAATGAAATTGAAAAAGCTAAACTGGGCGAAGAGGCTATGATACGTATTAAAGTAAACAATCTTGAAGAACCGCATATTATAAGTCTTTTATACAAAGCAAGCCAGGCAGGAGTAAAAGTGAATTTAATAATAAGAAGTGTTTGCTGCCTTATACCCGGCATGCCGCACATAAGTGAGAACATCACTGTTAAAAGATTGGTTGATCGCTATTTGGAACATACACGGCTTATGATATTTGGTGCAGCTGAAAATGCTGAAGTTGTAATGGGTTCTGCCGATCTTATGAACAGGAATTTGTACCACCGTATAGAAGTTTGTGTATCAATTAAAACTCCGGCCTGCAAAAAAGAATTGGTTGATTATTTTGAAATACAATGGAAGGATAATGACAGTGCAGTTGTGCTTTTACCAAACCTTGAACAAAAGAAGCCGGAAAACGGTGCAGAAAAAATAAATGCGCAGCTAACCATTTACAATTACCTGAAAAACAAATCATGATACTATTTAGATATAGATGGTTTAAAACATCAAACATCACCAAATACAGGATCAGATCTGTCTTATTCATTGCATTTTTATGGACACTTACTGACTGGATAGTTGTAATGCTAAAAAACCAGGAAATAAATGCTGTACAACGTGAACATAGTTTGTGGATGAGAGAACTTCTCATGTTCGCACTTAGTGTTATAATGGGTTATCTTTTTGTTTATAAACTAAAAAAGCTTTTGAGCCAGTACCCTCTCTGGTTAAATTTTATTGTAAAAAGCTTTATTCTGTTAGCAAGCGCATTAATTATAAGCTTTTTGATTCAGTTTGTAAGTTTCACTCTTGTTTCCGGGCAAACACCTGGGTTAGCATTGCATAATATTTTGGTATATGCATTACATAAAAACTGGCTGCTGCAAAAGGTACTTTACTGGATGGTTATATTCTTTATTACCCAATTGTTTTTGCTTATAAATGAAAGGTACTCCCCGGGAGTATTCCTGGATATTTTTTTAGGAAAATATACTCAGCCTAAAATTGAAAGGAGGATAATTATGTTTATGGATCTTAAAGACTCAACTCCCATTGCTGAAAAGCTGGGGCATCAGTTATATTTTAAATTTATCCGGGATTTTATTTACCAGGTTTCAACTGCCATAATTGAATATGAAGGAAGAATTTATCAATATGTTGGTGATGAAGCAGTTTCATCGTGGCTGTTTGATAAAGGAAATACAAGAAAGTGTATGGACGCAGTTATTCTGGCACGAAGAAATATTCAAAAAAAGAGTGAACACTTTAGAAGAGAATATGGCATAGTTCCCGAATTTAGAGTGGGAATTCATTTAGGTGATGTAACCGTGGGTGAAATTGGTGTTATTAAAAAAGACCTGGCTATGACGGGTGACACTATGAATACAACAGCCCGCATAAGGAGCGCCACCAATGAGCTTAATCAAAACTTTATTGTATCAAAACAATTTATGGAAAACATTGACCTTGAAGAATGGCAAACCGTAAATCTTGGTCCTATAGATTTAAAAGGCAAAGGCAGTGAGGTGGAACTTTTTTCGTTGAAGATTTAATGCACTAATAAAACGCTTACTTTGGAATACTAATTGGCTTGACGCATCTCAACAATACAAAAAACGAACAAGAGCAGTAATGAAAATCAGTGAATTGTAAAAATGATGAGTTGCGTATAATTCATAAACAAAAGTGAGCAGCATTGTTCAGGCACTCTAAATAAATCAAAGAAATGCTTAAAAGACTGTTCCTTTTTTTCCTTTACTTCTCATTCATATGTTTTTCTAAAACATTATTTGCACAGACACTTTCCGACAAAGTGGACAGCTACGTTCAGAAGGCTATGATAGAACGGCATATTCCGGGATTATCATTAGCCGTTATCCTTGATGGAGTATCAGTAAAAGTTAAAGGGTACGGATTGTCAAACATTGAGAATAAGATACCTGTTAATCCTGAAACTATTTTTCAATCGGGTTCTATAGGAAAACAATTTACAGCAACAGCAATATTGCAATTGAAGGAAGAAGGCAAATTAAAATTAGACGATAAAATTTCGAAGTATTTTGCAGGAACGCCAGCAACTTGGCAAAACATTACAATAAGAAATTTACTTACACATACTTCGGGTATTCCAGACATTCCAGAAGATTCTACAGGAATAAATCTGCAAAATAACTACACGGAAAAAGAATTATTAAGTATAGCTATGAAACTTCCCCTTGATTTTAAAACAGGAGAAAAATGGGCTTACAGTAATACAGGTTATATACTATTAGGAATTCTTATTCATCAAATTACAGGAAAATTTTACGGTGAAATATTGCAGGAAAAAATATTCTCCCCGCTTTCAATGGAAACGATAAGAATTATTAATGAACCTGACATTATAATGAATCGTTCGTCGGGCTACCAGTTAAAAAATGGAGAATGGAAAAATCAAAGTTGGGTATCTCAATCATTAAATACTACCGCAGACGGTTCGTTATATTTAACAATTCTTGACCTTATTAAATGGGATGCTGCAATTACGAAAGAAAAAATTTTAAATCACGAAGATTTACAATCCATGGTTATTCCTGTAAGGCTAAATAATGACAGTCTGCAACCCTATGGCTTTGCTTGGTTTTTAAATCCAGTCAATGGACATA
Source organism: Chitinophagaceae bacterium (assembly GCA_050998315.1). Taxonomy (GTDB): domain Bacteria; phylum Bacteroidota; class Bacteroidia; order Chitinophagales; family Chitinophagaceae; genus Ginsengibacter. The sequence goes on along the minus strand of JBPCQG010000264.1, from coordinate 627 downwards.
AGGCATTTCAGCATAGTGGAAGTTGGCAAGGTTATAATACTTACATAGCCAGATTTCCCGACGATAAGTTAACCGTTATTGTTTTGACAAATCTAAATCCTTCAAACCCTGGATTAATAGCTAAAGATGTGGCTTCATTATACATCCCTGAACTAAGCAGACAAAAGGTTGCAATTATAAAAGATGATAATGCAGCTATGACCAATCTTGTTACACAACTCTTCAAAAATCCAAGTGAAACAAATTTGAATAATCAACTTATTTCAAAAGAAGGTATGTCCAAAATACAAGTTCTTTTAAATTCAAACAATTCATTGCTTAATATATTTGGACAGGTTGAAAATGTAGAACCATTAGAAAGATTAATAGTAGTCAAAGTATGTATCTGATTAAATATAAAGTTGGTACGAGGGTAGCATTAGTTACTAAAAACAAGTTAGGGCAAATCGCTAATATTGTTTCTGAATCTTACTAATTTAAGAATGAATACAACGAACGTACAATCGAGTAGACGGCCTCACCGCTTGTAAGCGATGAGGTGCGCCTCTCACACCACTGTACGTACGGGTCTCGTATACAGCGGTTCATTAAGTTGTGGAGATACTTTGAAGTAATAATCAAGCATTG
>JBPCQG010000189.1:0-5561 GCA_050998315.1 Chitinophagaceae bacterium | reverse complement strand
GTTGTAACACCGAGAGATTGCAAATAATCAATATGATTTTGAATTCCTTTCAGATCACCGCCATGACGATTAAATACAGTATCCCTGTTTAATGATTGATCTCTCATTCCTGCAATTCTATCATTAGTTGGATCGCCATTACTGAACCGATCGGGCATTATTAAATAAATAAAATCTTTTGAAGAAACGCCCTGAGCGAATGAAGTTCCATTACCTGAATGACGTGGTTTTAATTCATACTCGAGTTTTATATCTTTTATAAATGGGAAAGAAAATTTTCCGGGCTTTGCAGTTTTATCAATTACAAGATCAAGAAAAATATAGTTAGAATTTTCAACACGATTTATTTTAAGGAGGTTAATTCCTGTTGCCAGTTTAGCTCCATTCGGGCCCATTTTTATCATTGGAAATTTATCGGCAATTTTATCTCCATGCACCATAATCTGCACTTTGTTCCACTTCATTCCTGTCCACCAGTTTGTAGGATAACATTTATATTCTGTTTGTGCAGTTGAAAAAAAAGAAATAAGAAATAAGGAATAAGAAATAAGAAATTTTTTCATTAAATTAAATTATGCAAGTGAAGTATCAGGAATTACAATAACATCTTCGTCGTTTTTATTTTCTTTTACAATAAAATAGCAAAATATACCTGCCAATATCATTAGGCCTCCGCCAATTTGCACTGCAAGCATTCTGTCATTATTTAAAAGCTGACTCATTATCCAACCAAAAAATAAAGAAGCAATAATTTCAGGGAGAACAATAAAGAAATTAAATACTCCCAGATAAACGCCGATCTTGTCTTCGGGCAAACTGCCAGCCAGCATGGCATACGGCATGGAAAGAATACTTGACCATGCTATGCCTACACCTACCATGCATCCATAAAGCATGTATTTATTGGTAACAAATCCAACAGCAATTAAACCTGCTGCGCCGCAAAACAAACAAATGCTGTGAGTTAATTTTCTTCCAAGTTTATTGGCTACAACGGGTATTATTAATGCAAAAATAAATGCTACAACATTGTAAAAGGCAAGCGTTAATCCTGCAAACTCAACACCTTTTGTATAGATGGGATCGGTCTCGCTTGATGCACCAAAAATACCTCTTGCTACGGCGGTACTATAATAAAACCACATTAGGAATAATCCCGGCCATGTAAAAAATTGAACCAAGGCAAGCTGTTTCATTTTAGGTGGCATATTTTTTATTGAACTCATTATTTCTCTAAATCCACCACCAAAACCTTTATTACTTTCTTTCACTTTTTCTTTAAATCCAATATCAGCAGGAGGATATTCTTTAGTAGAAAAAATGGTATAAAGAACTGACAGAAGAAAAATGGTACCGCCAATATAAAAAGCAAACTTTACTGAATTGGGAATGTTTCCATTTTCACTTTCTCTTGAAACTCCTAAAAGATTTGACAACAGCCAGGGTAATGCAGATGCAATACTTCCACCAAGTCCTATCATTAAACTCTGCATTGCAAAACCACGGGTACGTTGTTTTTCATTTAATTTATCTGCTACAAAAGCACGAAAAGGTTCCATTGCAATGTTGCCTGCTGTATCTAAAATCCAGAGTAGTCCTGCTGCCATCCATAATGCTCCGCTGTTGGGCATAAGAAAAAGACAAAGTGTACTAAACACAGCGCCAATAAAAAAGTATGGCCTTCGTCTTCCCCACCAGGGATGCCAGGTACGATCACTTAAATAGCCAATAATAGGTTGTACAATTAACCCTGTAAGAGGGGCAGCCAAAAATAACAATGGTATCTGGTCAGGACTTGCTTTAAGATATTCATAAATTGGTCCCATGTTCGCTCTTTGCAAATCCCATCCGAACTGAATGCCGAAAAATCCAAAACTCATATTAAATATCTGCCAGAAATTAAGATGCGGTTTAGCAACAAGCGGCGGATGCGGCGTTACATCTGCAATTTTTATTTTGCCCATAACATTCGTTTTGAATGGCTCGTGTAAAAATTACACTTGACTAAAAATACATTAAATAAGTATTCGGGAATATTTTTGAGTGCATTCCAAATTATCGCTCATACATTTTTTTATTACGTTAAGGTTTTACCGCAGAGAACAAGAGTAAAAAGAGAAAAGCGCAGAGAATGATAACATTACTCTGCGAAACCTCATGTAACTTATTTCTCTGCGGTAAAATATTGAGTCAATCTTAATATATCATATATTTTGAATTGCAAGTTGTTATTGAAATATTAGTATCTCCCTCAAATATTTATCTTTAATCATATTCTTATTAAATGAAAACGATTCTTGTATCAATATTTTTACTTTGCACGATGAATGAAATAAATGCCCAAACAAATTATAACCAATATCCTTTTTATAATGGTGTCCTGGGTTTGAAATATTCAAAAACAAAATCATCATTCAGGATATGGAGCCCGCCTGCAGAGGCAGCGCAATTATTATTGTATAAAGAGGGGGAGAATGCAACTGCTTTTAAAACCATTGATCTAAAAAAAGGAATAAATGGAACATGGCACACAACATTGGATGGCGATTGGAAAGGTACATTTTATGTTTTTCGTGTTAGGATCAACAATAAATGGAATAATGAAATGCCTGATCCTTATGCGAAGGCAGTTGGTATAAATGGCAAGCGGGCAATGGTTATCGATCTGAAAGATACAGATCCGCATGGATGGGCAAATGATAAAAGCCCTGCATTCTCAAAACAAAATAATTCTGTTGATGCCGTTATTTATGAATTGCATGTGCGTGACGCAAGCATTGATAATAATTCAGGAATAAAGCATAAAGGAAAATTTTTGGGACTTGCAGAATTGGGAACGCTTAGCAAAGAAGGATTATCAACAGGGCTTAGTCATTTAAAAGAGTTGGGTGTTACGCATATTCATCTTTTACCATTTTATGATTATTCATCAGTGGATGAAACCAAGTCTGAGCATCAATATAACTGGGGATATGATCCTCTAAATTATAACGTTCCTGAAGGTTCGTACAGTACCAATCCTTTTGATGGCATCACAAGGATTAAAGAGCTCAAGCAAATGATACAAACATTTCATAGGAATGGTTTACGTGTAATATTTGATGCTGTTTATAATCATACAGCATTAACAGAGCAATCAAATTTTAATCAATTAGTGCCTGGTTATTATTATCGTCATAAAAAAGATGGCAGCTTTTCAAATGCTACTGGTTGCAATAATGAAACTGCCAGTGAAATGCCGATGATGAGAAAGTTTATGATTGAAAGTGTTTTGTATTGGGCAAAAGAATACCATATAGATGGTTTTCGTTTTGACCTTATGGGGGTGCATGATATTGAAACAATGAATATTATTTCAAAAGAATTGCGCAAAATAAAACCTGATATAGTTTTGTATGGAGAGGGGTGGACAGCAGGAGATTCTCCAATACCTGATTCAATAAGGGCACTTAAAAAAAATGCATGGGAGCTTGATGATATTGCAGTGTTCAGCGATGACATACGTGATGGAATTAAAGGCAGTGTGTTTGATGCAAAGGACAAAGGTTTTGTTAGTGGTAAATTAGGAATGGAAGAATCAGTAAAATTTGGGATAGTTGCTGCCTGTGAACATCCGCAAATAGATTACAGTAAGAATAATTATTCAAAACATTCTTATGCAGCAGCTCCTGGTAATGTTGTTACATATTGTGAATGTCATGATAATAATATCCTGTGGGACAAACTTGCTTTATCACGTGCAGATGCAAGTGAAGAAGACAGGAAAGCCATGCAGCAATTAGCCTTAACAATTGTTCTTACATCGCAGGGTATTCCTTTTTTGCATGCTGGCACAGAATTTTTGCGGAGTAAGTACGGGGTTGAGAATTCATACAATTCAGGTGACAGTATCAATGCAATAAAATGGACCTTGAAAAAAGAAAATATTGGTGTAACAAATTATGTGAGGCAACTAATAAAAATACGAAAAGAACATCCTGCATTCAGGATGACAACCGCAAAACAGGTTGCACAAAATATTTTATTTGATCAACATGTGCATGACAGAACAGTTGCTTATACAATCAATGGTGCAGCATTAGAAGACAAATGGAAAACTATTTTTATAGCCTTTAATGGAAGTGATACTGTTAAAGATTTTTCTTTGCCTTTAGGGCATTGGAAAACGGCAGTTGATACCGGCGCTGAAATTGAACCGGCATCACGAAAAATTCAGTTGAAAAAATACACTGCAGTTATTTTATATAAAGAGTGATTCTTTTCTAATTCATTATCCATTTATAAAACTCTGGAAAATATTTTCTCCATGCGGCTTCATTATGTTTGGCATCCATATCAACTCTTTCATAAACCTTTGAAGAAGATAATGCTTTGATATCCGCTTCAATTTTTTTCATGTCGGGTATCATTTTGTCACCTTCTTTTCCGCCTGCATAAAAAAATAATTTCGATCTCATGTTCTTGACCATTTTAATAAGATCATTTTTCAGCCCTGATGCTGTCCAGAAAGCTGGTGAAAATATTCCGGCACCTCCAAATATAGCAGGGTACTTCATTATAGCATATAATGATATCAATCCTCCCATTGAGCTACCGGCAATGAAAGTATTTTTTTTATCCGGTAGGGTTCGTAATTTTTTATCAATGTATGGCTTTAGTGTGGTCACTAAAAAATCTACATACTTATCTCCTTCTCCATTTCCATAAGGCTTAAATTCGTAAGGATTGTATTCATTCATACGTTTCGCACCGTTATCAATTCCTATAACAATACATTCTTTCTTCCCTTGTTTGGATAAAGAATCTAAACATTCATCAACTCCCCATTCTCCAAAACCGGAAGTTGCTTCATCAAATAAATTTTGACCATCATGCATATAAAGAACAGGAAACCTTTTTTTTGTTGTTGCATAATCATAAGGAAGGTATACCCATATCCTTCTTGTTCGGTTTAACTGGGGCATATTAAATGCAGAATCCAAAATGCTTACATGTGATGATGCTGTGTGTTTTCTTGCGACTGATTCACTTTTAAAATCATCTTTCCACCCAGTTATAAAAATATTTATTATTGTATCTTTCGTCAGGCTAAAAGCTCTATTGCCTACATCTTTACCATCCTTACTTGTTTCAACTTTATTCCAGCTGCCCCGGGTTAATTTATATTCGTAATTGCCGGTGGCTAACTGCAGATCAAGAAATGAACTGTCAGAATTAACCGGTTTAAATTGATACCTGTTATCAGATGGATTCCAGGTATTGAAATTACCGGCAACATGAATCGTATCCGTTGCATGCAATGATGGACGTTGCTTTATAATAAACTTTACATGGACTTGTGAAGAAACAGAACTATGTAATAAAAAGAATAAACAAATAAATAAGATTTTTTTAAATATGCCCATAAGTATCATTTGAATTTCAAATATTTGTTTAAAATAGAAGGAAGGTAGGAGATGCAACCATTAAATTTTCCAATCTATTATTTCATTTACCCACTTAGCTTCGTAGGGTGCAGTTATTTTAATATAATTATCAGTAAAGCCTTCCATCATTCCGTT
>JBPCQG010000160.1:0-5796 GCA_050998315.1 Chitinophagaceae bacterium | reverse complement strand
GGTAAAACCCTTTTAGAGCTTTTGCCTGAACTTGCCGATCAGCCGTTCCCCGCCCTAATGGATAATGTTTACACTACCGGTGTTCCTTCTTCGCTCAATGAAATACTTACCCGGTTAGAGCGTAGTGGCAAAATGGAAGATCATTATTTTAATATTGTTTGCCAACCCTATTACGAAGCAGATGAAACAATTTCGGGTGTTACCACTATTGCGTATGAAGTAACCGAAATGGTATTTGCCCGAAAAAAAGCTGAGGAAAACGAACATAGATACCGTACCCTCATAGAGAAAAGCTCTGTGGCAACCTGTCTGTTTTTTGGTGAAGAGTTCAGCATACAATATGCAAATGATTTATTCATAGCAGGATGGGGGAAAAATAAAACAATATTAGGAAAAACAATTATGGAAGCATTGCCTGAATTAACAGGACAACCATTTTTGTCTTATTTAGAATCTGTTTATACTTCCGGTAAAACCCATACCGGGGTGGAAGAAAAAGCAGAATTGATAGTGGATGGAAAACTGCAGGCATTCTATTTCAATTATACATTAAAAGCCCTTAGGGATAATGAAGGAAAAATTTACGGCATTCATAACATGGCAACTGATGTAACGGATCAGGTTCTGGCAAAAAATGCTTTGGAAAAAAGCGAATTACATTTTCGTCAGATGTCTGATCTGATGCCGGCTAAAATAACCAATGCCGATACTGCAGGTGGTGTAACTTATTATAATAAAAACTGGCTGGATTATACGGGGATGAGTTTTGAAGAATTAGAAAATTTTGGATACTACAACATTATGCATCCTGATGAGTTGGAAGAATTTAAAAATCGCTTTCAGAAAGCTGCAGAAACGGGAACTGACCTGGAAATGGAAATGCGGTTCATGAATAAAGAGGGTGAATATTTATGGCATTTAAACAGGGCATCACCAGTAAAAGATGAAAATGGAAATATCACAATGTGGATTGGGGTAACAACCGAAATACAAAAGATGAAAGAGGAAGAAAAACTAAAAGATAATTTTCTTTCCATGGCAAGCCATGAGCTTAAAACCCCGGTAACAACTATTAAAGCTTATGGACAAATTGCAGAAATGATGCTGCAAAAGAAGGGTGACGTTGAAACATTGGCTATGGTAAACAAAATGAGCACCCAGGTAGATAAACTTAACAATCTTATTGTTGACCTGTTGGATTTTACCAAAATACGAGATGGTAAATTAATTTACAACGAAGCCTTTTTTGATTTTAATGAATTTGTGAAAGAAGTTATTGTGGATATGCAAAGCACCAGTACTACCCATAAGATAGAAAATATCGAGGGTGAAAATGTACAGATTTTTGGTGATAGAGATAAATTAAGCCAGGTGCTTAATAACCTTATTTCCAATGCTATAAAATACTCACCAAAAGCCGATAAAATTGTTGTAAGCACAAGGTTGCAAAAGGATGGTATTGATGTACGCATACAGGATTTTGGTATAGGCATTTCTGCCGAGGCACAACATAAAGTTTTTGAACAATTTTATCGTGTTACAGCTGATAATCTGACAACATTCCCTGGTATGGGAATAGGCTTATACATTAGCTCAGAAATAATTAAAAGACAAGGTGGTAAAATTTGGGTTGAAAGTACTGATGATAAAGGCTCTGTTTTTTGTATATGGCTGCCTTTCGATCATCGTGAAAGGACCAGCTAAAAAAAGCAGGGCTAATGTTTATCCCAGATTATACAAAGAAAAAAATAACTGACTCAACCACCGCAGGAAAATTCAATGACTATAAATTCTGCAAAATTTTCAACATTGAAAAATTGCTCTTTTGATTTAAATAGATATTATCTTCAATTAACATGCATATAAGCGATAAAGAAAATGATACGATTACCAAAAACGTTAAGGACAATTTTGGATATTTTCTTAACCAGGCGCTTGCACCATTTGCCATACTTACCGGAAGAGACTTTATGTTCACTTTTGCCAATGCAGCGTATGTTCAATTGATGAATGGAAGGCAACTGGTAGGCCGGACATTAAATGATGCTATCCCTGAAATAAAGGGTCAGCCCTTTGTAACACTTTTGGAAAAGGTTTTTGATTCAGGGGTTCCTTATCATGCTTCTAAAATTCCCGCAAGTGCAGTTTTTGCAGGCAATGCTGAACCAACAACAAAGTATTTTAATCTTAGCTATACACCATATAAAAATTCAGAAGGAATAACTGAAGGAATTTTGGCATCAGGATATGATATTACAGAACAAGTTGAATTAAAAAGAAAAGAAGAAAAAGAAATTTTAAACGTGGAAGCTTATGATCTTTTTATGCAGGCCCCTGTAGGCTTTTCTTTGGTAATGGGTGATGATCATATTGTAGAGCTGGCCAATTCTACAGCTCTTCGCATGGCGGGCAAAGACGAGGAAATTATTGGTAAACCAGTAGCTGACATATTACAGGGAATTGAAAGACAGGGATATATAAAATTACTGGATAGAGTTAAATACGGCGGCGAAACAATTAATTTAAAAGAAAGCCCTGTAACTTTTTTAAAAGATGGCAAAAAAGAAATCATATATGTCAACCTTATTTATCAACCTTATTATGAAGGAGAGAATATAGCCGGTGTGTTATCAATATCAACAGATGTTACTGAGCTGGTGTCTGCAAAAAAAGAAGCAGAAGAGTTGAGAGAACGATTTGAAACAATGGCGAATAATATTCCTAATCTTGCGTGGATAGCAGATGCGGATGGCTGGATATTTTGGTACAACAACAGATGGTATGAGTACACCGGCACTACACCAAAACAGATGGAAGGCTGGGGCTGGAAATCTGTACATGATCCTGAAACGTTACCAAACGTTTTTGAAAAATGGCAACTTTCAATAAATACGGGGCAGCCTTTTGAAATGGTATTTCCCATTAGAGGTGCTGATAAGATGTTTCGTCCATTTCTCACCAGGGTAATTCCGGTACGTGATAATGAAGGAAAAATTATTCGTTGGTTAGGAACCAACACAGATATAACAAAGCAAAAAGAAATGGAGCAGATGAAGGATGATTTTCTTAGTATGGCAAGCCATGAACTTAAAACCCCGGTAACAACTATTAAGGCTTACGGGCAAATTGCGGAAAGTATGCTCGAAAAGAAAGGCGATGTACAAACATTGGAGATTATAAAAAAAATGAGTACGCAGGTTAACAGGCTAACCACTCTTATAGATGACCTTCTTGATATTACGAAAATGCAAAAAGGGAAATTAATTTATGACGAAACCTTTTTTGATTTTAATGATTTAGTGAAAGAAATGATTGATGATATGCAAACAACAAGTGTAACCCATCAAATAAAAAGCGATCTGGATTCAACTGCAGAAATTTATGCCGATAAGAATAAATTAAGCCAGGTTATTGATAATCTTATATCCAACGCAATAAAATATTCTCCAAAAGCTAACAGTATCATTGTAAGCACCCAATTAAAAAATGACGGTGTAGTGTTATGCGTACAGGATTTTGGTATAGGAATCTCCGCACATGATCAAAAACATGTTTTTGAACAATTTTTCAGGGTTAACCGAGATAACCAATCTACCTTTCCTGGTATGGGCATTGGCTTATACATTTGCTCAGAAATTATTACCAGCGTGAGTGGTAAAATTTGGATTGAAAGCGTTGTTGGTAAAGGCTCCGTTTTCTATATCTGGCTGCCTTTTGATCATAGGAATAATATTGATTAAATACAAGTCCGATCACCCTTGCACATCCATGAGCTTTGCAAGCATTGATTGGGTGAGGTCGGTATTACAATGGTGTAGTAATCCACCATGTATTTCCAAACGGATCTGTAACTCCGCCACTTCTTCCATACGGCTGGTCGGCTGGTGGCATCAAGGAAGCTGCACCTTCATCTAATGCTTTTTGAAATGTTTCATCAGCATTTTCTACATAAACAAATAAGCCAGTAGTTCTTTCCTGAAATTGCTCTGTGGCATCTGCAAACATAATAGTGCAGCCACCAACAATAATTTCTGCATGCATGATAAATTTTTCATCTCTCATGTGCCGCATCTTTTCTTCAGCATTAAAAACCCTTTGGATAAACTCTGAAAATCTGGCTGCATCCTTTACGATTAGGTATGGCATTACTGTTTGATGACCGGAAGGGATTGTCATAATTTACAATTTTTGTATAAAGATATTTTTTATTGACAAATTAAATCTTCACCATCTTCCACTTTCCTCTTCTAAATAATAATGCACTCGTGATTGTAATACAGGTTTCTGTTACAACAATCGCAATGAATATGCCTTTTGGTCCCCAATGCCAGGTAACGGCAAGCAGGTAAGCAAATGGAATTTGGAATACCCAAAACCAGAACAAATTTACCCAGGTTGGTGTTCTGCTGTCACCTGCTCCATTAAACGCATTCATCATTACCATACCAACACCATAAAAAATATAGCCAAGGCTGATAATCCGTAATGCAGGAACTGCTGTTTGCACTACAGCAGGATCTATATTAATTATCCTTACAAAAAACTCTGCAAAAAATAAAAATAACAGGGATACTATAGCCATAAAGATGGCATTATACTTTGCCGTTTTCCAAACTGATTCTTCTGCACGTTCTGGTTGTTTGGCGCCAAGGTTTTGTCCAACCAATGTTGCTGCTGCATTGCTTAAACCAAATGCCGGTAAAATAAAAAATACTATCCACCTGATGGCAATTGTGTAACCCGCAACAGCGCTGCTGCCAAACCCTGTCATAAACCTTGCCATAGCTATCCAGCTCGCAGAGCCAATAACAAATTGAAGGGCAGCTGTTGACGCAACATTCAATACATTTTTCAGCACTTCCTTATCAGGCAAAAAATGATGCATATAAATTTTAATAACTCCCTTTCCTTTTAATAAATGCCATAGCTGGTAACCTACACCAATACCACGACCTGTTGTAGTAGCTACAGCTGCGCCGTTTAATCCAAAATAGTGAATGAGTAAGGGGCACAAAATAATGTTGCAGATATTTGCCAGCCATAAACTTCGCATAGCAATAGAAGCATCACCGGCTCCCCGGAAAATTCCATTTAATAAAAAAAGCATCATTATAACAACATTACCTGTAAGCATTATTCTTGTATATGTTGAACCCGATAGTATAATCTCTTCAGTTGCTCCCATCAATCGTAAAAGGTCTTCTGCAAATAAAATTCCTATAATGCTTATCAATAGTGATACACTAAGCGCCACCATAATAGCCTGCGCCCCCGCTTTTGCGGCGCCATCGGTATTTTTTTCTCCAACTCTTCTTGCAACAACAGCAGTTGCAGCCATGCTTAATCCAAAAGCAAGAGAATAAATAATTGTAAGCACTGATTCAGTTAAACCCACAGTCGCTACTGCATTGGAACCTAGTTTGCCAACAAAGAAAATATCAACTATGGCAAATAGGCTTTCCATACACATTTCAAGAATCATGGGAATGGCAAGCATAAATATTGCCTTGCGGATACTGCCGGTTGTAAAGTCCTGTTGCCCGCCCGCAATGGCATCTTTAATAAAAATAAAAACGCTTTTAATACTCTTATTGTATGTATAAGTATTCATTGAAAAATAAATAAAGTTGAAATAATAAAATGAAAATGCTGCAGTAACGTGTAATAAAGGCTGCAGTTTAATGCGGGCAAGTTTAGGCTGAATAAACAAATCTAAGCCCCGCTTAGATCTTCATAGACGATTGTTTTATGATTTAAAAATAGATAAATTATCTCGATTGAGCCATATTGTTAAAT
>JBPCQG010000146.1:0-7783 GCA_050998315.1 Chitinophagaceae bacterium | reverse complement strand
GGGCCAATAAAATATTTACTTCTGCATTACCCGGATCATGCAATTTGTAATCTTCCAGTAATACCTGCGAGTGTGAAAGTTTACCTGTTTCAAATAACATTCGTCCATAATCAAGCTTTACTACCTGCACATCTGGAAAAACAGCCAATGTTTTTTCGAAGACTTCCGCCGACCGATTAAAATTTTTCATCCAATACAATACCTGTGCATGCAGGCGCAAAGCATTAATATCAGAATGAGTTAGACTGTATACCGTAAGAAGCCTGTCAGCCTCTGCAAAATTTTTCTCATAAGCTTTTGAGCGGGCATACTCTATTGTATCAACAGGATTAGAAACTTGTGCGTTTAAACGAAATATAGAAACACCTACACATAAAAATATTAGCATCTTTCTCATAAAGCAAAATATTTAATCAGGATTTAAGACAAAAGTTGGATACATGATAAAATAGAGTTAAACAAAATACGCAGTTAAAATCATAATTCATAACTGTAGATTCATAACTGTAATTACCCTACTTTTGCAGCCGTTTTTATGCAGTCGATTAACGAAATATTTCCTTTACTTTCTGAACCCAAAAATGTAGCAATCACTTTTCATCAAAAGCCTGATGCAGATGCTATGGGTTCTGCCCTGGGGTTATATCATTTTCTAAAACAGTTGGGACATACCGTTACAGTAATTTCTCCCACAAATTGGGCTGGGTTTTTAAGCTGGATGCCGGGGTGCAAAAAAGTATTAGACTATGAAATGCAAACATCAAAAGCAACTGATGCATTAGTTAAGGCTGAATGGTTGTTTTGTCTTGATTTTAATACAATGGATAGAACCAGGAAAATGGCTGATATAATTACCCAGTTATCCTGTATTAAAATTTTAATAGATCATCATCAACAACCTCAGATAGAAGTATTTAATTATGGTAATAGTGATGTAACTAAGAGTTCTACATCTGAAATGGTGTATGATTTTATTGTATCATCCGGGCATTGCGATAAAATAAATGTAGAAGTGGCTGAATGTCTATATTCAGGGGTTATGACAGATACTGGATCTTTTCGTTTTAGTTCCACATCGGCGAATGTACATAAGATGGTTGCGCATTTAAAAGAGACAGGTTTGGAACATAGCCAGATTCATGAGAATTTATTTGATAATTTTTTAGAAAGCAGGTTTCGTTTTTTTGGACAGGTATTGCTTAACCGGATGGAAGTTTTTTATGAATATAATACAGCTCTTATAGCAATACCTCAGATAGATCTCATAAAGTTTAATGTAAAAACGGGAGATACTGAAGGTTTGGTTAATTTCCCACTAAGCATTCACGGAATTAAACTGGCTGCAATAATAATAGATAGGGGAGATGAGCGTAAAAGTTCTTTTCGCAGCAAAGATGGGTTTGATGTAAATACTTTCGCAAGAAAATATTTTAATGGCGGAGGTCATTTTAATGCCGCCGGTGGTAAAAATTCTGAGCCGCTTGAAGAAGTAGTTCTAAAATTTAGAATAGCAATTAAAGAGAACAAAGATCAATTAAGTAGTTATTAATTTTAAAAACATAAACAATGAAGCAATTATTTTATTTAGTTATTACAAGCATGATTTTTTTATCCTCATGTACTGAACCTTCTAAAAAATTCACGGATGGTACAGAATACAAGATCATAAGTGAAGGTAAGGGTCAAAAGGTAGTGAATGGCAATTTTATTGAAGTTGAAATTCTAAAAAAATATAAAGACAGTATTATATACGATTCAAGAGAAGTTATGCCTCAATTTGGGGTTTATGATACAGCACAATTTCCGCCTCTGTTTAAAGTAATATTTAAGAATATAAAAGTAGGAGACAGTGTATTTACAAGAAATCTCGTTGATTCAATTTATAAAACTGGGGGTCAGCCTATGCCTCCCTTTGCAAAAAAAGGAGAATATGAAACTACAACTTACAAGTTTGTAAATGTTTATACTACAAAAGAACAGACGGACTCAGCATACAATAAGTGGCTGCCGATTGCAAAAGTAAGATCGGCGAAAAAGATGACGGACCAAATCCAAAAAGATCTCAAAACTAATGAGCCGCAATTAAAAGCTGACGATAAAATACTAAGTGATTATATGGCAGCTAATAAGTTATCCGGAGTTAAGACACCATGGGGAACATATGTTATTATTACAAATCCGGGCTCGGGTGAAAACTTAAATGACAGCAGTATTGCAGTTGTAAATTATACAGGCAGGACGCTGGTAGATAGTGTTTTTGATTCGAATACTGATGCTAAGTTTGGACATAACCAACCTATTAATGTTGATCTGGCACAGGTTGGCGGTGTTATCTTAGGCTGGACAGATGGATTAAAATATATGAAAAAAGGCAGCAAAGGAAAATTCCTTATCCCTTCTTCTTTAGGTTATGGCAAAACAGGACAGGGAGATAAAATTAAAGCCAACGAAAATTTAGTTTTTGATATAGAGGTTATTGATGTTCTAACTACTGCTCAATACCAGGCGCAGCAAATGGAAATGCAGCAAAAGCAAATGGAAATGCAACAAAAAATGCAACAAATGCAGCAGCAGCAACAGCAGGCACCCAAAAAATAATTTTATATACCATTTTAAAAGAGGCAGAGATGCCTCTTTTTTATGCTTGATTTTTATTGAAATTAATTGTAGTGTTTAGTCTGCCATTTGTGCTGTTAGCAAGTCCTCCCTTCAGGGAGGATTTAGGAGGGTATATCTTTCACATAACGCAATTACTTCCTTAGCTTCCTTTACATCGTGAACTCTTAAAATATCAGCACCATTTTGCAGAGCAAGTGTATTTAAAACAGATGTTCCGTTAAGAGCTTCACTTGCTGTTGTCCCTAAAGTTTTATATATAGAGGATTTACGTGAAAGCCCGGCCATAATTGGCATTTCAAGCATCTTAAAAGCAGAAAGCTCTTTTAATAATCTAAAATTATGGGTTACGGTTTTGCCGAAGCCAAATCCGGGAGCAATGATAACATCGTTTATTCCTGCCCGTTTGCAGTCATCTGTTTTTTGTATAAAAAAAGCAAGAACTTCTCTTGTGATGTTTTCATAAGATGGATTATCCTGCATATTCTCAGGCGTGCCTTTCATATGCATACAGATATACGGAACCTGCAGTTTTGCAATAGTTGATATCATAGCGCCATCCATATTTCCTGCGCTGATATCATTTATTATTGAAGCGCCTGCATTAACTGACTCTATGGCTACTGCTGATTGGTAAGTATCGACTGATAAAATTACTTCAGGAAATTTTTTCAGGATTATATCCATTGCAGCAAGCACTCTTTGTAATTCTTCTTTTACAGAAATTCTGTTACTTCCCGGGCGTGTGCTTTGTCCTCCAATATCAATAATATCAGCGCCTTCAGTAATCATTTTTTTTGCCCGTTCTAAAATAGATGTGTTTGTTTGTTGCCTGCTTCCTTCATAAAATGAATCAGGCGTTATGTTGATAATCCCCATTGCCAATGGTTTATCAATCAGTAATAATTTGCCTCTACAGTTTAATGAGAACATTGACTACTTATCTTTATTTTTGGATATATACATATCTAAGCATAAATGCAAGATAAGACCAATCAGCAGTATGATACGGCAATAAAAGGTTGTAAAGAAGTTTTTATAAAAAAGACAAAAGATTATGGAACCTCATGGAGAGTATACAGAACAATTTCAGTGGTTGACCAGATCTATATTAAAGCAAAACGCATTCGAAATATACAGGAAAAAAAGTTGCAGAAAGTTGATGACGACCTGTTGAGTGAATTTAAAGGAATAGTAAATTATGGAGTGATTGGTTTGATACAATTGGATCTGCAGAATGATGAAACAGAAGATATGGATGTTGATGTAGTATCAAAAACGTATGATGAAAAAATTTCAGTTTCAAAGAGATTAATGGAAGACAAAAATCATGATGATGGAGAAACATGGAGAGAGATGAGCCAGGAAAGTTTTGCCGACATGATATTGGCAAAAGTTTTACGGATAAAACAGATTTTATATAATGAAGGGAAAACGCTGATTAGCGAAGGCATTGATGCAAATTTTTATGATATTATAAATTATGCGGCGTTTGCTCTGATACTAAGCCCCCTCTAAATCTTCCCGATAGGGGAGTTGCGAAGGATCTAAAAAGAGATGATTCCTAAAACATCTGCTGGTTTTTCATTCGGCCCTTGAAAAAAAGCGAAAAAAAAATTTGAATACATGACGTTCAGAAATGAAATTGGTGATACTAATGTTTGGAGATATATTTCGTTGGTAAGTCGCACATAGCTCAACTTTATTCAAATGTTTGAACTAATTTCATTTTAGGCATATATTCAGATTTTTAGCTTTTTTTCGGCAGCCTTGATTTTTTGTTTCTTTTTTATCAAGAAAAAAGAAATATAAAATATAATCATGAGAACAATAGTAAACATTGCCAGGATAATTGTTGGAGTGCTTTTTATTTTTTCAGGATTGATAAAAGCAAATGATCCATTAGGGCTCTCCTACAAAATGCAGGAGTTCTTCGAAGTGTGGGGCACCTATCCATCCCTGCACAGCTTAATGCTATTTCTTAATGATTATGCACTGTCATTCTCAATTATCACAATAACGCTAGAGGTTATAGTTGGCGTAGCCATTTTATTAGGGTGGGGTGTAAGGTTTTTTAGCTGGCTATTATTATTGCTTATCATTTTTTTTACTTTCTTAACAGGCTACGCAGTATTGTCAGGTAAAATAAAAGAATGCGGTTGCTTTGGTAACTGCATCCCATTAACAGCAATGCAATCATTTATAAAAGACATTATATTATTTGTTTTGATATTGATCATTTTAATCGGCGCAAAATATATAAGACCCTTATTCAGGGGAGGGGCTAATTTTCTTGTTCTGTTTGGTGCAATATTACTTGTGCTGGGTTTTCAATGGTCTGTTCAAAGGCGGTTGCCACTGTTTGATTGCCTGCCATTTAAAAAAGGAAACAACTTATTGGAACTCCGAAAAATGCCTGCCGATGCCATAGCAGATAAAATGGATTTTAAGTTTGTGTACGAAAAAAACGGCGAGAAAAAAGAATTCAATAAAGATCAGTTACCTGATAGCACCTGGACGTTTGTTAGCAGGAAAGATGTAGTGATTGAAAAAGGAAAGAACAATGAGCCGCCAATAAAAGATTTCTTCCTTAATACCATCTCCGGAACTGACAGCACCGAAGCAATTTTAAATACCCCCGGTGAATACTACTTTTTCTTTATTAAAGATGTTGCGAAAGATACTGCCAGTTGGTTAGATGATTTTAAAAAGGTTTACAACGTTGCTAAACAAAAGAATCGTCCAATTTATATTATTGCTTCACAGGCTTCATCAGCACACCAATTCTTTAACGAGACAAATAGTTTTAATCTTCCTGTTCTTAGCTGCGATGCAACCGCATTAAAAACCGCAGCCCGTACTGACCCTCAATTGTATTTAATGAAAGGTCCAATCGTTCAAAAGAAGTGGGGAGCAGCAGCGATTGAAAGAGCAACAAAATAATTTCAATTGTCTGAACCATGATTTACATGATTTATGGATTATCATGATTTTAGAAAGTTCCCTTCGAGGTAGTTATCAGGGTTCAACTGTTGAAGCTACAGTAGCACTAAAGCTTATTCATGGAACCATCCCGAAAACGGGCTGTATTCGTTTTCGAGGCTCCTTTTTTGGTTACTTTTTTGGAGAAGCAAAAAAGTGACAAGCAACCATCACTGTGAAACAATAATAAAAGCAGACTTGATAATAAATAACTTTGCTACTCAAGAGCGAAAAATTAAATGAAGCCTGACAAAATCAAGAAGTCAATAGTCAATAATCAATAATGATTTTCCTAACTTTTAAACCCCATTCTCCATTTAAAGGGCTAAATATGTTTCACCTCATCATAAAAAAACTTTCCTACGGTCTACTCGTTTTAATAGGAGTGGTGGTAATTGTTTTTTTTATGTTCCAGGGATTTGCAGATCCTGCACGACTCATCGTTGGACAAACAGGCGATAAAAAAACCATGGACAACATCCGAAAGGAACTTTATCTCGATCAACCAAAATGGAAACAATTTGTTTTATACCTCAACGATGTTTCACCCATTGCCATTCATTCAAAACAAGAAATAGAAAATAAAAAGCTGCGTGGCTTTTTTATCGGCGGCGAAAAAAAGCTAGGACTAAAAGTTCCTTACCTGCGCAGAAGCTACCAAACAAAAAAAGACGTGATAGATGTTTTGATGGAAGCATTGCCCGGCACACTGATGCTGGCATTTGCCGCCATGATATTTGCCACCATCATCGGCGTATTGCTCGGCGTGCTGGCAGCCGTAAAACAAAATACATGGATGGACACCTCATCCGTTTTTGTAAGCGTTATCGGTATATCGGCGCCGTCATTTTTTATGGCTATCGTTATTGCATATTTGTTTGGCATTGTGCTGCATCCTTATACCGGTTTAAATTTAACCGGCAGCTGGTTCGATATTGATGAAACCACCGGGCAGCGCTATCTTACCCTGCAGAATTTAATTCTTCCCGCCATTACATTAGGCATTCGTCCGCTGGCAATAATTACACAGCTTACACGCAGCTCCATGCTCGATGTGCTTAACCAGGATTATATACGCACCGCTTATGCAAAAGGGCTAAGCAGGCGTACCGTGGTATTTAAACATGCCCTGCGCAATACACGAAACCCTGTTATAACAGCCATTACAGGCTGGTTTGCCGAGCTGCTGGCAGGCGCTTTTTTTGTTGAATATATTTTTGGCTGGAAAGGAATAGGCAAGGTTACCGTAGATGCGCTGGACAAACTGGATTATCCCGTTGTTATGGGTTCCGTATTATTTTCCGCTGCGTTCTTTATCCTCATAAATATTCTTGCCGATATTTTATATGGCGTGGTTGACCCGAGGGTACGGTTGCAGTAGAATGCAAAATTAAAAATGCAAAATGCACAAGTGTGGCGGTTTTATTTTTTCATTTTACATTTTACATTTTTAAAGGGGCTGTGAACTTTGGTAATTCTATTAAACTCCAGTTCCTGCTGTTCGCTGCTACTCCGCCACAAAGCCAGCGCTAGCTGTCACACTGAGCCTGGCGAAGTGCTTCACCGGGGTATCCGCTTCCATCAGGCAGCCGTTGAATATTAGAACATAAATCAGCATTAATTATACTGTTTATATGCAGTTTTAAATGTCCTATGGTCCTAACGGCAATACAAAAAGTATAACGATAAACGACTGATTTCTAATACCACAATTTTTTATACATTGCATCTAATAACGCCAATCGATGCGTTACCTGCCATACAGTGAACAGACACAAACTATGAAGTACATCATTTGGACACTTCTTTTAACAATTACTTTTTTAAATTGCAAAGCCCAAGACTTGTTACCATTCAGGGCTGACACTCTTTGGGGTTTCAGAGACAAACAAGGAGTAGTGAAAATTAAACCGCAGTTTCAATATGCAACTAAGTTTACAGGTGACATTGCCATTGTAGCTAAGAACGATAAGTTAGGAGCCATTGACAAGAACAATCATTTAATTATCCCAATTGGTTACGAGTTTTTACGACCATTGGACACAGCAGAATTCCTATTCGGTTATAGAGCCAAATACTTTGGTGAATACATCAGGGGTGTAATGACCAAAGACGAGAAAGTTAAAATACCGGCGGAGTATAATTACATCACTAAATATAAAGGTGCTTACATAGTAACTAAGAA
>JBPCQG010000144.1:0-3391 GCA_050998315.1 Chitinophagaceae bacterium | reverse complement strand
TGTCATGGATCTAAATATTAATGCTGCCCCACTTTGCTCACATCTTGTGCCATTGTGGGGCTTTTTTAATACTTAGTTATCACCAAACCATTGCCTATTGTGGATTATGGGTTTTCAGGAAGAGCCTGTATACTTTGCTATTCTCCTGATTGCGTGAATTTTTCATGAAAATTAAAATTTTTTGTCTTTTGCCAAAAATTATGCCTGTTTTTTTAGATATAAAATAATAACTTGGCACCATCTTTAACAAGCATATCTAATTTATTATGAATTCAAGATCGAAAAAATATTATGAAAGCCGCAAAGCGCAAAAGGGAGATAAGAAAGGCTCTGCAACCAATGGAGGCTATGATGAGCAAAACGAAAAAACCGTAAAGCAACCTAAGGAAAATCCGGCCCCTTCTAAAAAACAAGATCATTCAAATGAAGATACTCCTGCGGCTCAGGATGATACAGGTGGCGGTAATGATTCCGGCAAAAGATTGGACGATAATTGAGTATCGGGCAAGAATTATAAACCACTGGCTTCAAAAGTATTTCCCTGTTTTATCTCTCCCGTTTCAAACCCCTTCTTAAACCAATACATTCTTTGTGCAGATGTGCCGTGAGTAAATGCATCAGGAGAAACCCTACCTTTTGTTATATTGTCGTCGCCAATTGCGCTTGCTGCATTTAATGCCTCTTCAATATCTTTTTGCTCCATTACGTTTTTCATTTTTTGATTATAATGAGCCCACAGCCCCGCATAAAAATCTGCCTGTAGCTCCATCTTAACTGAATATCTATTGTATTCGGTCTCGGTTACCTCGCTACGTAACCTTTGCATTTTGTCTGAGAGGCCCAAAAGAGATTGTACATGATGACCGACCTCGTGTGCAATAACATAAGCTAATGGGAAATCTCCGGAGGCGCCAAACCTTGTTTGTAATTCTTCGGCAAAAGAAAGGTCGATATAAACATCATTATCTGCAGGACAATAAAATGGACCCGACTGAGAACTGGCACCTCCGCATCCGGAGGTTGTACTCCCTCTGAATAATACAAGCGTAGGCTTTTGATACTGCTTCCCCATATCATTAAATATCTTATCCCATACATCTTCTGTATCGGCCAGCACTACTTTTACATAGCTTGCTCTTTTATCATCTGCAGCTTTTTGCTCTGCTGTCATTTCCTGTTGCTGTTCCTGCGGAAAAACCTGTTGAAGGTCAGAAGTCTCGCCACCGCCCAGTAAAAATTTTGCCAGCAAAAATATAACTCCAATAATACCGCCGCCTACCGCAAGCGGACCACCGCTAATACCGCGACGGTCATCTACGTTACTGCTTTCTCGTCTGCCTAACCATTGCATAATTTTTTTTTAATTATAATATAAAAAATGATGCCACTATTTTACTTCTACAAAATTACCAAGCATTACTCCGCAGCCTTTATAAGTGTTTCCCTTAAAACTTACCACAACTTTGTATTGATATAGAACATCGCTCATTCCATCGCTGCAAAATTGTGGGAAAATTGTAATGCGTAACGGATTTCCTTCTGAAGAAAGACTGTACAAAGTACTGTCTTTTGTTACAGCAGGCTTTTGCAGGGAAACAATAACAGGTTTTTTCCAGTCAGATAATTTAAACTGGATCATATTCTCATTATCTATATCCAGGCTCCAAAATGGTTCGGTTCCCACACCAATAAAATCTATTCCTTCATTTTGTTTTTGTTTCCATGACGGATTAAGCGTTGCCAGCTGCCTTTTAATAAGTGCGTATTGCAAAGAATCTGTGAAAAGGCTATCCTTTCTTAAAAAAAATTTCAGTGGTGCTTTGCCGGATTGATACATCCAAATCAAACCATTTTTATTTTCCCATATCCCTTCCGTTTTTTTGGGCATTGGCGATTTTCCCCATGTTAGTTCTTCCAGCTTATATCTTTTATCCGGTGTAAATAAAATAGTTTGCTGAATTCCTTCACAACCCTTACATGGGTACATCCCCTGGTAAGCTCCATTGGGGAGACTATCTGCAAAATTTGCAGCCATTGTAGAATCCTTTATAAATATTACAGTATCCTGTACATGAGTAGTATCAGTTACAAAAACAGTTTTTTCTTTTGTTGCTGTTTGATTGCAGGAAAAAATGATAATGACAACAATTATAACGCGCATGGATTTCATCCTTCTAAAATTTATATGAAAATACTGCTTTATGTAAGAAATGCTTTATCATGAAATATCCTGAAGTGGGATTAACCTTTATAATAATTATAACTTTTTAAAAATTAAGTTATATCCTTCTAAAATATCTTTATAGTTCAATAGCCCGTTTTATCCGGCATTGTACTTATGAAAATAGCTTGGGCTTGCCTCATGCTGAAACCCTGCAATAATTCAGCAGGGTTTTCTATTTAAAGTAACTAAATATTTTATCTTTTAAATACTAAAAATATTAGTGTTTATAAGTTTTATTTTCTATCTTTGAATAAACAATAACTTAGATACATCAATTAAAACAGACAACATGAGCAACGCAGAAAAATTAAAAGCATTAAAATTAACTATTGACAAAATAGATAAGGATTTTGGAAAGGGAAGCGTAATGATGATGAACGAAAGATCACAGGAGCCGCAGGAAGTTATTTCTACCGGATCAATAGGATTAGATGTTGCCCTTGGCATTGGGGGCTTACCAAAAGGAAGAGTGGTTGAAATTTATGGTCCTGAGTCATCAGGTAAAACAACCCTTGCCATACATGTAATTGCAGAGGCACAGAAAAAAGGTGGCATGTGCGCATTCATTGATGCAGAGCATGCATTTGATGCCACTTACGCAAAAAAATTAGGGGTGGATGTGGATAATCTTCTTATCTCCCAACCCGACTATGGCGAACAAGGTCTGGAAATTGCCGATCGTCTTATTCTTTCCGGTGCATTGGATGTGGTAGTAATAGATTCTGTTGCCGCACTTGTACCAAAAGGAGAGCTGGAAGGGGAAATGGGAGACAGTAAAATGGGATTGCAGGCACGACTTATGAGCCAGGCATTGCGAAAATTAACTGCAACCATAAGTAAAACAAACAGCTGCTGCATTTTTATTAATCAGCTTCGTGATAAGATTGGAGTGATGTTTGGCAACCCGGAAACTACAACGGGTGGAAATGCATTGAAGTTTTATGCTTCTGTAAGATTGGATATCCGCAGGATGGCACAAATAAAAGATGGTGATGAATCTGTGGGTAACAGGGTTAAGGTTAAAGTAGTTAAAAATAAAGTTGCTCCTCCTTTTCGTGTTGCAGAATTTGATATTATGTTCGGACAGGGAATTTCTAAAACAGGTGAAATAATTGATATGGGGGTTGAATTAGGCATTATACAAAAAAGTGGCAGCTGGTTCAGCTA
>JBPCQG010000072.1:0-3123 GCA_050998315.1 Chitinophagaceae bacterium | reverse complement strand
AAGTGGTTCGAAAACTGAAAGACCGTTTAGAAACTTTGATAGTTGGTGACCCAATGGATAAGAATACTGACATTGGTGCCATCAATTCAAAACAACAGTTAGACCAGATAAATAAATATTTAAAGATAGGAGTAAAGGAAGGCGCTGAAATGTACCAGAGTTCAGTTGATCTTCCAACCAAAGGATTTTTTTGTCGCCCTACTATTTTTACAAACGTAGCCCAATCAAACAGAATTTCTCAGGAAGAAATTTTTGGTCCCGTACTGGCAATCCAAAGTTTTAGAACTGATGATGAAGTAATTGAAAAAGCCAATAACACGCCTTACGGACTTTCTGCAGGGGTATGGACAGACAAAGGATCTAAGATTTTTAATATGACAACCAAACTAAGAGCAGGTGTTGTGTGGGCTAATACTTTCAACCAGTTTGACCCTACTTCACCATTTGGGGGATATAAAGAAAGCGGATACGGAAGAGAAGGCGGATTGCATGGGCTAATGCCGTATTTAAATCTTGAACATATTGTTTAAGAAGTTCAGAAGGTTAATAAAAATATTTTATGAGAAAGAAAAAAATAAAAGAAAAACTCCACGATTACATTGATAATGCAAAGGGCAAACAATTGAAAAATTTTCTTTCAATGGTAGAAGAAGATTCGGAAATATATGAGGTCAAGAAAAAATATAATTATTGGGATGATCCGGAGTTTGTAAAGGAGATGGATAGAAGGATGGAAGAAATTGATTCCGGTAAAGTACCGGGAATTCCTGCTGAAGAAGTTCACAAAGAAATTCGTGAGATGTTAAAGAATATGAGGACGTGATGCAACAGATTTATTCACAAAAAGCAAGAGATGAATTTAAAGATGCTGTTAAATGGTATGAAGAAAGAGAAGCCGGATTAGGAATAGATTTAGAAAAGGAGATTATAACTAAAGTTAAAATGATCACAAATATCCGTTACGATATCGTGTGAGTAAAGGGTACTATAGACAAACTTTAATAAAAAGATTTCCTTATCTGATTGTTTACAGATACAACAAGTTGAAACAACAAATAACTATAGCATCTATCTTTCATACAGGTCGCAACCCAAAATATAAATACCGTAAATAATGTCAACGTCAACAATAAAAAAAGAAAATGTTATTGCACCAAAGATTGAGAAGGCTCAAACTAATGGTTCGCCAAAAAAGCGTTTGGAAATTTTAAAGACTTACAAAATTTATATTGGCGGAAAATTCCCACGTACAGAATCAGGAAGATATTATTTGCCTGAAAATTCTGCCCAAGAGAAACTTGCTAACGTTTGCCTTAGCTCACGAAAAGATTTTAGAGAAGCTGTTGTTGCTGCAAGGATTGCCCAGGGTGATTGGGGCTCAAGAGCAGCATTCAACCGCGGACAAATTTTATATCGCATTGCAGAAATGCTGGAAGGAAGAAAAGCGCAGTTCATGGAAGAACTTATAAAACAGGACGCAACAAAAGAAGAAGCAGAAAATGAGGTCTTGCTTTCTATTGACCGCTTAATCTATTATGCAGGGTGGTGCGATAAATTTCAGCAGTTATACAGTGCCGTTAATCCTGTTGCTTCGTCGCATTTTAATTTTTCTGTGCCCGAGCCAACAGGAGTTGTATCCATTATTGCGCCGCAACAAAATTCTTTGCTTGGGCTGGTTTCTGTTATTGCTCCTGTGATAGCAGGTGGTAATACTTGTATTGTGCTTGCTTCGTTTACAAAACCTCTTTGCGCAGTCACCTTTGCTGAAGTGCTTAATTCGTCTGATGTTCCCGGCGGTGTGGTAAATATTCTTACCGGCAAAATTCCGGAGCTCGCTTCTTATTTTGCCGACCACATGGATGTAAACGCTTTGGTGTTTTGCGAAAACGATGCTGACACACAAAAGATGATGCAGGAAAAAGCCTCGCTGAATTTAAAGCGTGTTGTCCTCTACAACAAAATAAACTGGCTCACTGAAAATGGTCAGTCGCCTTATTTTATTATGGATACCCAGGAAATAAAAACCACCTGGCATCCTATTGAAAATATTGGCGGGGCTAAAGCGGGGTACTAATTGTCATAGCTACTGTTACCCTCAATCACTTCTCGACACAGCTTTTGGGTAGTGTGAATCTACTTGGTCATGAACTAATGACAGGTTCTTTAGGAGTTGTATTCAATAGTTGTTCTCGTAATTCTGCAAGTGTTCTTCCACTATTAGTTTTCCAAGATGTCCATCCATTAACCGTTTGTCTATCGCTACCAGCGTTTTGAATACCAGCCAATGCAGCATAACTGGGACTACTAAAAACTTGTCCAAGCATTTCAATAGAACCGTCACTGAGTGCAGTTCCTTCATAAGATTTTTGTTCACCATTTCTTGGCTTGTATGTCATCAAAATTTTCTCTTGAGGTTGAAGTATACCAGCACTAATCAGATCAATAACTTCTACATCGTATCGGGTAATTTCAGTATTTGCCTTTTGTGGTTGGCTTTCTTCTTCCGTGTCCAGAACCGGTTTAAATTCTTCTGGAAATTCGTATATGATATTTGTGACATTATTAAATTCAACAAACTTATTAACTATCCAAAGTTTTACGTTATGCTTTTGTTGTCGAGCCCAATCTTTTAAATCGTTTGGAATATTATCTATTGGCAGACCAATAATTGGATCAGTTTCCAAAATGTCTCGGATGATTTTTCTAACATCAACAGAAGCAATTCCAAGATTCAGAAATTTTTCTTTTATATAATCGTCATTATTGTAAAGTTCGACAGATACATCTTCTAAACTTCTTTTCGTCATGAGTTGTAATGATGCTACAATTTGTTTCGATACTTGTTTAGCAATGTGATTCCAAACATCATGATGTCCCAATTCTGCCTCGACAATGTACCATTTTCTTTGTCCTATGTCAATTGCAAATCCATCGGGAATTGTTCCTACACCATCGGCAGTTTTGATTTTAGTTTTGGGCAGATAAAAAGAATCTGGTCCAAATAAATATTCATAATTATCTATAATCACTTTCTCCAATTCTAATTCGCTATCGAAAGGAGATTTTATAAATTTTTTGTTGTTTAAAATTAGCATAGAACATAAATATACATCACACTTCAGT
>JBPCQG010000171.1:0-2673 GCA_050998315.1 Chitinophagaceae bacterium | reverse complement strand
CCACTTATACTCGCCAAGCGGCATATCATTTTTTTTTATAAAACCCAATACCTCTGTATAAAATTTAAGAGCTTTGTCCTGATCATCTACCATTACACTTGTCAGTTTTATCTTCATAATATTTCTTATTAAGATGGCCTTATTTTCTCCACTTCGCATCCAGGCTCCATGGGCCTGCACCTGCTGCTGAAAAATAAAGCAAGATGAAACAATAGAGAACCGCAGGAACCCCATTATTTATAACGGGCCAAGCACTCATTGGGTGATGGAACTGGAAATATGCTACTGCCATTTCTCCTGCCAAAATAAATGCAACAGGGCGTGTGAAGAGACCAAGAAAAAGTAAGGCACCGCCGAATGTTTCCAGGATACCGCCGAGTCCTGTCTGGGGACATTAGTTTAGCTGTACTACCATCAGGAGGCATACCCACAGGAAAGGCAAACAGTTTCATCGTGCCGAACGATATAAACATGAGTGCTGCAACTATGCGAAGTATGCTCAGCAAATATGGGGCACAGGCCTACCATTTTGCAAACATATTTCTTGTCATGATTCTATTTGTTTTAATTTATAGTAAAGTGCATAATCTTTCAACACATCATCCCAATCCCAACCATTCAACCTAATTCGGCATTTGTCCCTGCTACAAAACCATCAATCGACATTTGCATTTGCAGTTTAATTTCTTATCTTTTTTTATTCAGTTATGATTTAACTAAGCTAATACAGTACATGTAAATCCATTTTTTCTTATAACTGCTATAACTTTCGATACTAGTACATCTCCGCCCTCAACTCTTAAGATTTTATCACAATCATGCAGATCAAAATTTATTCTACTTTCAGGAAAATTGTCAAGGAGTAAATAAGTAAGCTGCTGAGCCTCGCAAACTTCCTGAACATTTGTTTTAAACACTTCTATTATCATAGCTGTATTATTTTTTTTCAATTACATACGACCTCATTTCTTTTATTTTTCCTCCTGCTAAACGATATGTATCACAAAAAAAAGCATCAAGCATGCCTCCATCTTTTTTCCTGCACTGCACTTCACCTTCTACGGCTACAAGATCACCTTCCCCAATTTCATTTTTAATTGTTACGGTTGGAAGACCTGTAAAATTCTCATTATTTATTTCTTTACGAAATGCGTCTTTCCTTATATGAGAAGGCATGCCCGGCATATCCCAGCGAACATCATCTGCCACATACAATAAAATTTTTTCTCTATCCCCTTCAGCAAACCCTTCATTTACTTTTCTGATAATTTCTTTGTTTGTCATCACCGATATTTTTTTGATTTTACGTATTTTGATTATAATCATAATTAATCATCCATTGAACACCAAACTTGTCAGTAAACATTCCGAATAGCGCACCCCAAAACATTTTTTCAAGTGGCATACTAACTTTACCCCCTGCCGATAATCCATTAAAAAGTTTATGCGCTTCTTCTTCACTTTCCGGGCTTAAAGAGATGGAAGAATTAGTGCCAAACGTTACCTGTGGCATTGATTCCAATACATCAGTACCCATAAGCATATTACCTCCTATTGGTAAAGACACATGCATAATTTTCTCCTTATCCCCTGCAGATAATTTGTCTGCATCAGGAGTATCTTTAAGACGTTGCAGCGTGATAAATTCTTCACCAAATACTGATTTGTAAAAATTAAAAACTTCTTCGGTATTGCCGTTGAAGTTTAAATACGTGTTTAGTGTTGCCATCGTTATTGTTTTAATTGTTAATAATAAAATCCGCTCACTGGAAAATGGTATAAGCTTTTATTCTGGCTTCGGAGGAACTGCATTCATATCCATATACATTGCTTCCCATGTATGTCCATCCAAATCATCAAAACTTCTTGCAAACATAAATCCGTAATCCACTGGTTGTCTCGGTTCTGTTGCGCCTGCATTTAATGCAGCGTCAACAAACTCATTTACTTTTTCTTTGCTATCAAAGCTAAGACAGTTAAGCACTTCGGATGTTTTAGTTGAGTCTGCAATTTCTTTTTTTGTAAATTCTTTATACTTTGCATGCGTTAAAATCATTGCGAAAATATCTTCAGAAATAACCACGCATGCAGCAGTGTCGTCACTGAACTGGGGATTGATTGAATACCCAATCTTAGTAAAAAACTCTTTTGATTTGTTTAAATCTTTTACAGGCAGATTGACAAAAATTTTTGTTGACATATTATAAAAATTTTAAAAGGTTTTATGTTATTAATTTTTCTCTGATAATTGTTTTACTTGTTCCAGACCACCAGGGAAGGCCTTCATAAAATAGTCTTTAAACTCATCAACGATATCAATATCAACCGTAAGCGTTGTAATTCCATCTGCCTCTTTTAATGTATAGTTTTCCAAAGCACCAGCCCACTCTTTTACTTTGTCGCTCGTTGTATCTTCTTTATTATCCTTTACCTCACCCAGGTGTTTAAATGACATAAACTCATTTGGCTTTTTAGTTTCAATTTTGCTAACCATCCCTGATCCTTTTCCATCAAGGAAAAGCACTTTACTTCCTTCCTGCCAATCTGTAACGGCGGAAGAACCTTCGCAGAAAACACTAGTCCATTTTGTGTAAGTGGAGTCATCCCAAAGAACTTTCCATACTTTTTCTTTAGGAGCGTTGATGTTAATTGAGAAATTGATCTTTTGCATAT
>JBPCQG010000037.1:0-22640 GCA_050998315.1 Chitinophagaceae bacterium | reverse complement strand
TACCGCTTTGCAAGATATTTGAAATGCAGTATAGTATTGTCTTTCCTGTTTCCTCTTTTTCTTTTGTGCGGCAACCAGGGAGTAATATTTTGGAGAAATTGTGTTCATGAAACACTGGCTCTGCTTTTCCTCAGCATTTCATTTTTTTACCTGGGAAGAATATTGAGTAAGAAAAATAATCGATTGGATTTATTTTTATTTAGTTTTTTTTTATTGTTAAGTACGTTGACAAAAGAAAGCTTTATCCTTTTGGTACCCGCAGTATTATTTCTTAAGATATGGCAGGAAGGTTTAGATACAGGGGGAAGCTTTTTACTTTCTGCAAAACAAAATATAAAACTGCTCATCTTTTTTACAATAGTGATTGTTACAGAAATAGCCATCATCTATTATTATAAAACTCATAGCAATCGTTTTATCGCATATGTGGCAGTAGATCAAAATACTTTTAATCTTTCAAATCTGCTTATTTCTATCTTCCGCTTATGGATAACGAAAGGGTATTTAATTATAGTTTTACCTGCTGTGATCTTAATTTTCTTTGTAAAAAGAGAATACAACTCTTATAAAAAAGAAATACCCGCATTCTTTTTACCATTGGCTTTATTATTTGTAATAATTACATTGCCACAAATATTGCTCTATTCTAAATCATTAATATTCGAAAGATATCTTTTACCCGGAACATTAGGGAGCGCTATTGCGATACTCTTCTTACAAAAGTTCATAAACCAACATCAAACTGCCCTAAAATTTTTAGATAAAATCTTTTTACCTGCCTGCACTCTTCTGCTTTTTCTACAAATAATATTAATGACAAAAGGAGCTGTTAATTATGCAAATACCGGTTATGAAGTAAAAAAAATGTTGGAGACTGTTATGCAGCATACAAAACCAACTGATGCAATCCTAATTGTGGCTAAGCCATTGGGACAAAGTGACCAGGCACTGTCAACAAAAACATATTTAAATGCAGAAATCGGCGGGATGAAAAACAATGTTTTTGTTGAACCTGAGATTGATACAACTTTACATCCGGGAACTATCGAACAATCAGTTGTGGAAAATTTTATTGAGGCTACAAACGGAATTACCTATAAAGATATCAGTGATCCAAAAAATATCAGATGCATTATATTTTTCGAAAATACTTTGGACAGATTTGTTTTAAGCTATCCTGACTTTGACACAACTGTGTATTTAAAAATTAATTCCGGAAAATTTTTGATCCTTCTAAAAAAAGATGAAAAATATAGGCCGGCTTACAACACCAATGCCCAACGCTAAAGCGTTTGTACGATGTTAGTCCCCATAAAGTATTGCTTTTTAATTATTATTTACAATTACATTCCAGGTTATCTTAGTTCCGGAACGACGCAAAGTTTCTGCAACAGAACAATATTTATTTATAGATAAGGCACATGCCCTATCTGCTTTATCCTTGTCAATATTACCTTTAAATTCAAAATCAATATGTACAGATTCCCATAAGGATGGTTCCTTTCCTTTTTCTCTTTCTCCCTGTATCCTCATTGAAAATTCTTCAACAATAAGCCGTTGTTTCTTTAGGATAGAAACAATATCGATCCCACTGCATCCCCCTAAACCTGCAAGCAAAGATTGCATAGGACGAAAACCAAAATTAATACCGCCTGTTTCATCACTTGTATCCAACTTTATAACATGCCCGTTGGCATCAGTGGCTTCAAATCCAAAATCTCCTTTCTTTCTTTTAACATCTATTCTATTCATTGGTGATAAATTTTCTTACAAAGGTATTAATCAAGTGCCTTACTTTTTTATGAGCCAACAATTTAAAATGCACCTAATGATTTTAATAAAATCCGTAAACTCCATATTATAACCAGCGCCCCAACAGCGATAAACATGGATTTAAGTGGCAGCTTGCCGGCAAGCCTTGCTGCTAAGGGTGCCGCTGTAACACCACCTATTATTAACCCAACTATTACCTGCCAATGGCTCAGACCAATTAACGAAAAGAAGGTTAATGCACTTGCCAGTGTTACAAAAAATTCTGTGACGCTAACAGTTCCAATTACATATTTAGGGGTACGTCCTTTTGAGATAAGAGTACTTGTAACTAATGGGCCCCAGCCCCCGCCGCCAAATGAATCTAAAAATCCGCCAGCACCAGCCAGCCAGCCAACACGTTTTACCTTTTTTGCCTCTCTATTTTTCTTGAATGCATTTAATAATATTCTCAACCCCAAAAACAATGTGTAAGATGCCAAAACAGGACGGATGTATTCGGAATATTCGTTGCCGAATTCTGATAATAGCCATGCACCAACAACGGCGCCCAGTATACCAGGTATCAATAATGCCTTGAACAATTTTTTATTTACATTTCCAAATTTATAATGAGTGTATCCGGAGGCTGCACTGGAAAACATTTCTGCAGTGTGAATGCTTCCGCTTATCGCAGGCAGGTTTATACCAATAGATAAAAGAAAAGTAGTACAGGTAACGCCATACCCCATCCCCAGTGCACCATCAATAAGTTGCGCCACGAATCCTGCAATTACCATAATGTAAAAATTTCTGTCAAGATCCCGTACCATATTTACAAAGCTGTTCTCCAGATCACGAAAAGGAATGTATGATAATATAAAATGCCCCAGCAACATAAAAAAAAATGCTAGAACTGAATAGGTTGCAATTCTGCGCCATCGCTTTTCTCCAGTGGAATTTTCCTCACCATTGCTGATTGTAAGAACTTTGGTGATCTTGTTCAGCCTGTTTACTTTGGCTGTAAAATCACCTTTCAGTTTGTTTCTTATCACTTCCATATTATCCAGCACATCATCAAGTTTCTCCGGCAAAAGATCGTTGAAAGTTTCCCTAAGGCGTTTAGCTATGGTTGGAGATTTACCATTTGTTGAGATAGCAATTTTAAGGTTGCCTTTAGTTACAATTGACCCCAAATAAAAATCACATAGATGAGGTTTATCAGCTGCGTTTACAAGCTTGCCATTATCCTGCGCATCACTCCGTATCTGTTCACTGATAAATATATCATCCACGGCTATAATTATCAAATCTGCATCATCAAGATCCGAAATTTCATAAGCTCTTTCAATAAGTTCAACATTTAAGTGATGCGTGGCTACATTGCGGGTTGGTACATTAAATTCAATAGCTACCATTGTAATTTGTGTACCCGGTGAATTCTGTAAAACTGCATTAAGTTTTTCTAAAGCCACTTTCCCTCCACCAACAATTAACAGACGTAGATTTTCTAACTTTAAAAAAATAGGAAACAAATTATTTCCCGTTTCAATTAAACTGGTTTGATTTTCTGCTTCTGCTGCGGGCTTATTATTTTGGATCATGGCTTTCTCTAAAATTAAATTGCTGATAAATGTTTACACGAAATACATTCTGATCTTCAAGAACAGATGCATTGCTGCGCCACTGAAATATTTTAAGATATTGAGATTGTAAACTTGTGTTGGAAAATAATTTAAAATATAAGCCTGCAAAGGTTCGATTCTGATCAAAAAAACGGGCGCTGTTTACAAAACCAGGATTAACCAATATTTCATTCCCTATCAATAATTTCAGGTTATTTCCTCTAAAAGGAAATTGCCAGTCAAAACGGTAGCGGAGGCGAAAAATATATCCATAACTCTTGCTTTTCTTATTATTTACAACCTGTTGAAGAAATCGCTGCTCTGTTCTCACACGCTGTATAAAATTTATTTTATTTAATTTAACCTGGCAAGAAAATTCCTGCCACGGTCGCCACTCGCCTTTTAAAACCAATTCTTTCTCCGCATACTGTGCATTTTTAAAAAAAGCTAAACCGCCGGTAACTGCACCATGATCATTAAAAGTATAACTCAAACCCGAACGGACTAGAAGCTGCGACCATTTTTCTGTCCAATCCTTTGTTCTTAATTGTGCATCGCTTACCAGAGACCAGTTTTTATTAAAGCGAATTGTATTATAGTATCCTGCCCAAAGCATATTGGTGTGTTCTGTTCTATGCTGCCCCTTTGATACAAGAGGTATAAACAGAATAACAAAAACGATATGTTGTTTTGCAGTCACTTTTATATTAGTTAAATAGTTTTCTTAAAGAATAATCTCCAAATTTTTCATTTTCGCTTCGTTCGCTTTTGAAATTTCCAAATAGCCCATCCAGCACACTAAGTATCGCCGGTTCATCCAGACTTTCTTTATATATCTTATTCAATCGCATTCCTTCATTATCTCCACCCAAATGCAAATTGTATTTGCCCGGTACTGTTCCAACAAAACCAATTTCAGCGATGTATGATCTGGCGCAACCGTTGGGGCAACCTGTCATTCTTATGATAATATCTTCATCGCTTAACTGGTGTTGGTCCAACAAATTTTCAATCTTAGACATCAATGAGGGAAGGTAACGTTGTGCCTCCGCTAATGCGAGGGGGCAGGTTGGTAATGCCACACAAGCCATTGAATTTTTTCGTACCAAGGAAGAGCCTTCTGTGTGTTCAATAATTTTAAAGTCTGTAAGAATTTTATTGATCATTTCTTTATCTGCTTGTTTTATATCACTAAGAATTACATTTTGATTTGCTGTAAACCTGAAATTTGCTTTCGCGGTTTTAGCAACATGAAGCAATGCAGATTTTAGGGCAACTTTTTCATCATCCAACACTCTGCCATTCTCGGCAAAAACAGTATAGTTCCAAAGCCCATCGTTGTTTTGTTCCCAACCAAAATAATCTTTTCGGCTGGTGAAAGTGAAAGGCCTTGCTTCTTCAAACATAAACCCAAGGCGTTTTTCAACTTCAGCTTTAAACCAGTCAACACCTAACCTGTCAAGTGTATATTTTAATCTTGCAAGCTTTCTGTCGCTGCGGTTTCCATAATCTCTCTGTACAGTCAGTATCTCATATATGGCTTTTAATGTTTTTTCTTCACTGCCTGCAAAACCAATTACTGTTGCCAGCCTTGCGTACGTTTCGGCATTGCCGTGTGTAGTTGATAACCCGCCGCCAATAGCAATGTTGAAACCTTGCAGTTTATCATTTTCAATAATTGCGATCAATCCGATATCATTTCCAAAAACATCAACATCATTGTTTGGCGGAATAGCAATTGCAATTTTAAATTTGCGTGGCATGTACCTGTCCTGGTACAATGGATCTTCTTCATCTTTCTTATCAACAATTTTTTCTTCATCAAGCCATATCTCGTAATACGCCTTTGTTTTCGGCATCAGCATCTCGCTAATTTTTCCTGCATAAGAAAATATTTGTTCATGAATAGGAGATTGCCTGGAATTAGAACTGCATAAAACATTACGGTTAATATCCCCGCAAGTAGCAATGGAATCAAGCTTTGCGGCGTTGAATGCTTTTATTGTTGGTTTGATTTTGGATTTTAAAATGCCATGTAGCTGTATCGTTTGTCGTGTGGTTATTTTAATTACGCCGGTAGAATTTTCACCTGCAATTTCATGCATAGCGGTCCACTGTTCGGGCAATAAAAAACCACCAGGTAGTCGTAAGCGGATCATAAAACTGTATAACCTGTCCAGTTTCTTTTCAGCTCTTTCTTCACGGCGATCACGGTCATCCTGCTGGTACATTCCATGAAATTTTATCAGTGCCTGGTCATCTTCACGAATGGCGCCGGTAATTTCATCCTGCAAACTTTCGGCAATAGTTCCACGCAGCCCATTGCTTTCTATTTTTATTTTTTCAATAGGTGATAAAAGCCTCCTGTCTCCCGCAGGGGGAGCTTGTGACGTAGATTTATTTTGATTACCCATAGTTCTTTTCATTTTAATAGATCAGTGTTCAGATCATAAAAGAGGTTTTGAAAACCTCCCTCTTCGGAAAGTTTAGAAGGGCTTTAATACACGTCCTTAACGTAGCTTCCATATTCCTTCATATCATCCAGGTATTGTGCTGCTTCTTCTTTTGATCTGTCACCAAACTGTTCTATTATCTGCAAAAGAGTTTGCTCAACATCAACACTCATCGGCTCCTTAGCGCCGCATACATATACATAACTTCCGGCATGAAGCCATTCAAAAAATTCAGCGCCGTGCTGCCACATTTTATGTTGTACATAAATTTTTTCCTGCTGATCTCTTGAAAAAGCAAGATTAACTTTTATAAGCACATCCGTTTCAAACCAGTTTTGTATTTCAGTCTGGTAAAGAAAATCAGTAGTAAAATGTTGTTCCCCAAAGAAGAGCCAGTTCTTTCCCGTGGTCCCTGTTGCGTCCCTTTCAGCAATGAAAGAACGAAAAGGGGCAATACCTGTTCCGGGAACGATCATAATTATATTTTTATCTTCTTCCGGTAAACGAAACTGGTTATTGGGATGTATATAAAATTTCAGCTCATTATTTTCATTAAGATGAGATAAGAAATCAGAAGCCAAACCATACTTAGTTTCATTACTTTCAGTAAAATAATTTTTCGCAACCGTTATATGTATTTCGCCGGAATGCGCTTCGGGTGAAGAAGCAATAGAATATAACCGCGGCACAATAGGTTCTAAAATTTTGATAACCTCTAAAAATTGATTGGCATTTACAGGATTCGTTTGTAACAGCTCCAGCAAGTCAATTCTTTTTAAAAAAATATCTTTTTTTACTATAGAAGCGTAATGTTTTACAACACGCTCGGGCAGGTAAACAATATTCAATTTTTTGTGTAGCAGATCGTACACAGAAATTAATTCATCTTTATAATCAATATTAATTGTTGCATCAATACCCGAAAATGCAATTATTTTTTCAACGATTGTTTTATCATTTTCAGGAATAATACCAATAGAATCACCGGGCTGATAGCTCACATCTTCTGCAGCAATTTCTATATGATACGTTTCTTTTGCAGAGCCCGTATCATTAAGATTGATATGTGCCAACAAAGTGCCGGTATAGTTTTTTTTGCCGGTTGATTTTTTTGGCACTACATGAGCAGGCAATGCTACAGCGTCTGCATGATCGCCATTTAATGATCTGAAAACATTTGCAAACCATTCTTCAGCTTCTGTATCAAAATCAACATCACATTTTTGCAAAGGCACAATACGCTTACCTCCCAATTTATTCAATTGCTCGTCTACATCTTCGCCTACTTTGCAAAACAATGGATATGATGTATCGCCTAATGCCAACACACTATATTTTAATTTATCAAGCTTAAATCCATTCTGATGCACATGATCATAAAATTTTTTTGCAGCGGAGGGTGGCTCGCCATCACCATGTGTGCTGATGATCGCTAAAAAATATTCTTCTTTGGCGAGATCGTTTAGTCTATATTGGTCAAGGCTTTGGACTTTTGCATGAATGCCTTGTTTCTTTGCTTTTGCAGCAAACTCAGTAGCCAGTTTTTTTGAATTACCTGTTTCTGTTCCGTAAGCAATTGTAATTTTATTTACGCCAGTTTTTGCAAAAGGCAATTCTTCTTTCGGTAATTGCTTTGATACTATGCCATTCAAATAGCCGTTCATCCATACAAGTTCTTCACTTGTTGAACTGCTAATGAGATCCAGCAAATTTTTTAATTTATGCTCTGCTAACATGCTTCTTTTCTTTTTGAATGTCAGCTATAGGAATGACCGGGCTGGTAATCGGTTTAAAATAATATTCAGTGCTTTTACTGTTCGCAAGCCATGCAAATTGTTGATGCAGCGACACAACTCTTCCGATAATGACGAGCGAAGGGGAGATAAAAGATTGACCCTTCAAGTTTTCTTCATACTTATACAAATTACTAGTGTGTACTTTTTGGAATGGTGTTGTTGCCTGTTCAATTACTGCAAGCATTTTATTTTCAGAAATATTATTTGCTCTCAGCTTTTCAACAACATTATTCAGGGTTTCAGATGACATATATAAAACCAATGTATCATCCGTGTTAGCTAATTCTTTCCAGTATTCATCTGTTACAATATCAGATTTGTAATAAGTAAGAAACCGAACCGCAGTTGAATAGCCTCTCGCAGTTAGTGGGATTCCCGCAGTTGCCGCCGCACCTAATGCAGCAGTGACTCCCGGCACAATTTCATAGGAAATGTCATTTACAACAAGTGTTTCCAACTCATCCATTATATTGGAGAAAATAGAAACATCACCACCCTTTAACCGTACAACAAATTTTCCCTGCAGTGCATATTTTACAATGAGTTCGTTAATGGTCTGTTGTGGAGTGGAAACCCCACGACGGCATTGTTTGCCCACATGAATTATTTCTGCATCTTTCCTTACATAAGTTTCCAAAATCTTTTCACTCACCAAACGATCCGATAACACAACATCAGCCTGTTGCAGGTAACGTGCTACTTTTACAGTAATCAACTCCGGGTCACCCGGACCAGCGCCTGCAATAACTACTTTGCCTCGTATGTTGCTATTTGAATTCATTTTCTTATTCCTTATTTCCTACTTCAATAACTAATTACTGATCACTAATACTACTCATTGAATCATACATGCCCCAACAGTAACACAACTTGTTTCATCAATCAGAATCGCACCACCATTTTGCCTTAATTTTTTATATGAATCAAATGCAATTGGTGAAGCTGTTTTGATAGTTGCTTTGATGATATCATTCAATTCAGCCTTTTCAGGGGAGTAATTTTTCTGCAAAGTGTTTACGTCTAATTTGTATTCAATTTCTGCAACTACACTTCTTACCACCTTGCTGTTTGTCTGCAAAAAATATTTATTGCCCGGCACCAAAGGCTTATTGCCCATCCAGCATAACAGCACTTCAAATTCCTGTTCGATTACCGGTTGATTATTCCTGTGAACGATCATGTCTCCGCGGCTTACATCAACATCATCTTCCAGATGCAGCACAACACTTTGCAAGGCATAGGCTTCATCAACTTCTTCTCCTCCAATTTCAATTGCTTTTATAGTAGTCTCAATACCTGAAGGCTGGACAATTACTTTATCTCCTTTTTTGTAAATTCCACTTATTATTTTTCCTGCGTAACCCCTGTAATCATGCAGTTCTGCTGCTTGCGGACGAATTACATATTGCACAGAAAATCTTGCATCAGTAAGATTGATAACAGAATCTAATTCAATGTTTTCCAAATGATGTAATAAAGATTCCCCTTCATACCATGAAAAATTTTCAGATCTGTCTACAATGTTATCGCCATTCAATGCACTGATGGGAATATATTTTACATCTTTTAATCCCAGAGATTTTGCCACTTCTTCGAAATCAATAACAATGTTGTTGTAAACATCTTCTGAATAATCCACCAAGTCCATTTTGTTAATTGCAACAACAACATGAGGAAGATTAAGCAAAGATGTAATAATAGAATGGCGGCGTGTTTGCTCCACCACACCATTTCTTGCATCCACCAGAATTATTGCCAGCTCAGAGTTTGAAGCACCGGTAACCATGTTTCTTGTATATTGAATATGCCCCGGCGCATCAGCTATTATGAACTTACGTTTTGGCGTAGAAAAATATTTGTAAGCAACGTCAATCGTAATGCCCTGCTCTCTTTCAGCACGCAATCCATCAGTCAGCAATGCAAGGTCGATCTCTCCTGCTTCTTTATTCTTACTTTGTTTTTCAATTGCCTCCAATTGATCTATCAGAATTGATTTACTGTCGTACAATAATCTTCCTATCAAAGTGCTTTTGCCGTCATCAACACTTCCCGCTGTTATAAATCTTAAAATGTCCATTGTGAGTTGTGAGTTGTCAGTGGTGAGTTTTTTTCACCATTATTTAAAAATATTTTGTTACCAGCCTTTGTTCATTCCTCATCATCGTTGTGTCACTCCCTTGTACCGCATACCAATGTGCATCTTCGCCCATTTCTTATTCCTTATTTTCTATTTCTTATTTCCACTTCTTACATCGTACACCACCCAACGTACATCCCACATCGTACATCCCACATCAAAAATACCCTCCCTTCCTTCTATCTTCCATCGCTGCTTCCGATACTTTATCATCGATTCTTGTTTCGCCTCTTTCGCTGGTTTTTGTTGCAATTATTTCGTTGATAATATCATCAATCACTATCGCATTCGATTCAACTGCAGCAGTACAAGTCATATCACCAACGGTTCTGTATCTCACTTTCTTTTTTAGTATCACATCGGTCTGTTCCAGGTGAATATATTCTGATACAGCCACCAGCTGACCTTCATGTTTCAGCACTTCTCTTTCATGAGAGAAATAAATAGAAGGCAACTCAATTTTCTCGCTGCGTATATAATTCCATACATCAAGCTCTGTCCAGTTACTAATAGGGAATGCACGAACATTTTCTCCTTTATGAATTTTGCCATTGTAAGTGTTCCATAGTTCGGGTCGTTGAAGTTTGGGATTCCATTGACCAAACTCATCTCTAACAGAAAATATTCTTTCTTTGGCTCTTGCTTTTTCTTCATCCCTTCTTGCTCCGCCGATAAGAGCATCAAATTTGAACTCTTCAATAATATCAAGCAGGGTATACGTTTGTAAGGCATTGCGGCTGGCAAATTTTCCTCTTTGCTCTGTAAGATTTTTCTCTTTGATAGTATCTTCTACTTTGCGAACAATTAGCTTCTCTCCAATTTTATTTACAAGCTCATCTCTGAAATTTAATGCTTCAGGAAAGTTGTGACCTGTATCAATATGCACTAAAGGAAATGGAAATCTTCCCGGACGAAATGCTTTTAATGCCAAATGAACTAATGTAATTGAATCCTTACCACCGGAAAATAGTAATGCAGGACGCTCAAACTGACCCGCTACTTCACGCATAATGTGAATGGCTTCCGATTCCAGTTGTCCTAAATAATCTAAGCCCCTAACCCCTAAAGGGGGATTTTGAATTATTTTATTTATTTTATTTTCTTCCATTTTTGTAATACTTTTTTCTATTACTAATTTCCATTTAGGCGGTCGTCTTCATTCCCCTTTAGGGGATAGGGGCATGCAAACCGCATTCTTTCTTACTGCTGTCTTCCCACCACCAGCGGCCGGCTCTAAAATCTTCACCGGGCTTAATGGCTCTTGTACATGGGGCACACCCAATACTTACAAAACCTTTATCGTGTAATGGATTATATGGTATTTTATTTTCGCTGATGTATTGCTTTACTTCTTCAAAAGTCCAGTAAAGAAGAGGATGATATTTAATAACGTTATTGGTTTCATCCCATTCAACCTTTGGCATGTCGTGGCGATCACTTGAATGCTCAGCACGCAAGCCTGTTACCCAAATTGAATTTCCTTTCAATGCCCTTTTTAATGGTTCAACTTTTCTGATATAACAGCAAGCCTTCCTGTTCTCCAAAGATTCATAAAATGAATTTGGTCCTTTTTCTGCAACAAAATTCTCCAGCAAAGAATGGTCGGGATAGTATGCTTTGATATGGGTATTGTACTTTTCGTTTGTGGCGTTCCATACAGAATACGTTTCAGGAAACATTCTGCCGGTATCTAATGTAAAAATGCTGATAGGAAAATTATTGCTTAAAATTT
Source organism: Chitinophagaceae bacterium (assembly GCA_050998315.1). GTDB lineage: Bacteria > Bacteroidota > Bacteroidia > Chitinophagales > Chitinophagaceae > Ginsengibacter. The sequence continues at coordinate 11,148 of JBPCQG010000037.1, read as the reverse complement.
TATGTGTTATCAACTGGTCCTCATAACTAAAGCTGCTGGAAAAAGTTACTTCTCCCTGAAATTGATTGCTTAATTGTAATAACATTTCCTCAATGCTTAAAACACTTGCCTGCTCTGCTATTTGCGACATTTTGTTTTTAAGATTTGAAAACATGTTATAAAAATTCTGGTGGTGAAGCGATTAAAAAAATTAAAAATCGCGGGAAATCGTAAACGGTTGTGATAAAGTAATCAGATGATTAACAACAACAACAACAACTACAGTTGCAGGGAGTGCACATATACATTATGGAAGAAAAAAACTTCATTATTAGTATACTTCTGTTTTTCGTTTGACCAAAGATAGTTCTGCAATTTGAAAAAAATTAAAAAAAATCAAAGTGATTTTCTCAACTCCAAAGATTATATAATCTTTGGAAAGCGTAAATAAGCCTTCCTAAATTCCTTTACCAAGGTGGGTTCTACAAAAAATATTAAACTTGGCTATTGTAGAAGAAGTACAATTTAATAATTGTAGAAAAGCGAAACTGAACTTGGCGACATCCGCAAAAACTCCTGATCTATTGCCTTCGGGCTAATAATTACTTCTGTGTAAAAATTATGTTACATGCATAACTTCCCACAGAGAAAATATTTTCCGATAGCTACTGGAAAACCTTTAAGATGAAGACCCAGCAGAACACAAAAAGGTTTTAGTTTTATGCTTTTATAAAAGCATCATTCCGCATGAACCAAAGGCTGAAAGAATTATCTGATCAATTAGAAGGTGAACTGTATGTGGATGATACAACGAAAATTTTGTATGCAACTGATGCATCGGCTTACAGAGAAATTCCTTTGGCTGTGGCAATACCTAAATCGGTAGGGGATCTTAAAAAGCTAATTGTTTTTGCCCGGGCAAATCAAACTTCATTAATTCCAAGAACCGCAGGCACTTCGCTTGCAGGGCAGGTAGTAGGAAACGGAATTATTGTAGATGTATCTAAAAAATTTACACAGATCATTGAACTGAATAAAGAAGAGCATTGGGTACGTGTTCAGCCGGGAGTTATTCGTGATGAGTTGAATATGTTTTTGAAACCGCATGGTTTATTTTTCGGACCGGAAACTTCTACAGCCAATCGTGCTATGATGGGTGGAATGGTTGGGAATAATTCGTGCGGCTCTAATTCTATTGTTTACAGAAGTACGAGGGAACATTTACTGGAAGTGAATGCCTTGTTAAGTGATGGAAGTGAAACAACTTTTAAAGCGCTTAGCATAGAGGAGTTTCATGAAAAATGTGAAGGCAATGATCTTGAAGCCAATATTTATAAAACGGTAAGAGGCTTGTTGAGTAATTATGATAACCAGCAAGAAATAAGAAAAGAATTTCCAAAGAAAACTGTTGAAAGAAGAAACACAGGTTATGCTGTTGATGTATTATTGGAATCTTCTCCGTTCACTGCCGGCGGGGAGGATTTTAATTTTTGCAAATTGATAGCAGGCTCCGAAGGAACGCTGGCGTTTATAACAGAAATAAAATTGAATGTTGTTCCATTACCTCTAAAGGAAACAGGTTTGCTTTGTGTTCATTTTAATTCGATAAATGAATCGCTGAGAGCAAACCTGATCGCTTTAAAATACAATCCGAGTGCAAGTGAACTGATAGATAATTATATTCTGCAATGCACAAAAGACAATATTGAACAGAGATTGAACCGCTTCTTTGTGCAGGGAGATCCGGGAGCAATTTTGGTGATTGAATTTACTGCAGCAAACAGACAGGAAATTATAAATAAAGCCACTGAATGTGAAATTGAAATGCGTGCCGCAGGATTGGGTTATCACTTCCCTTTACTATTTGCAGATGACTGCAAAAAAATATGGATACTGCGAAAAGCCGGTCTGGGCTTATTGGGTAATTTACCCGGCGATGAAAAAGCAGTGCCTGTAATTGAAGACACAGCAGTTGATGTGAACGACCTTCCTAACTACATTGCAGACTTTAATAAGATATTAGAAAAATATGATCTGCATGCCGTGCATTATGCTCACGCAGGTTCGGGGGAGATTCATCTTCGTCCTATAATCAATTTGAAAACAACAGAAGGCAATCATCTCTTTAGAATTATTGCAGAAGAGATAGCAACACTGGTTAAAAAATACAATGGCTCTTTAAGTGGCGAACATGGTGATGGAAGATTACGGGGAGAATTTATTAAGCAAATGGTAGGTGAGAAGAATTATGAATTATTAAAGACCATCAAACGCACATGGGATCCTGAAAATATCTTTAATCCCAACAAAATTGTTGATACCCCTTCGATGAATACAATGTTGCGGTACACGCCGGGACAAAAAACGCCTTCTTTTAATACAGTATTTCGATACACTAACCAGGATGTGTTGCAACATGCAGAACAATGCAATGGGTCTGGTGATTGCCGAAAAACACATTTATCGGGTGGAACAATGTGTCCGAGTTTTATGGCAACAAAAAATGAAAAAGATACTACACGTGCAAGAGCAAATATTTTACGGGAGTTTCTTACCAATTCAGAAAAGATGAATCGCTTTGATCATAAAGAGATCTATGAAGTGATGGATCTCTGTTTAAGTTGTAAAGGATGCAAATCAGAATGTCCTTCAAATGTTGATGTAGCCAAATTAAAAGCAGAGTTTCTTCAGCAATACGATGATGCCAATGGTGTTCCTTTCCGCTCAAAGCTGATCGCTAATTTTAATAGGGCAGCACAGTTGGGTGCAATAGTTCCTGGCATTTATAATTTTATGGTGACTGCACCATTAGTCAGCCAACTTGTAAAAAGATTTTCGGGATTTGCAGTGGAGCGTTCCTTACCAACATTGTATAAAACAAGTTTAGAAAAATGGTATAGGAAAAGAAGGCAAGGTACAAGAGACACGAAGGTAAGTGCTGATAAAAAAGTCTATTTATTCTGTGATGAATTCACCAATTTCAATGATACTGAAATTGGTATCAAAGCAATTCTGTTACTGGAAAAATTAGGTTACGAAGTAATTATTCCTCAGCATGAGGAAAGCGGAAGAGCATGGTTATCCAAAGGATTGGTGAGAGTTGCCAAAAAAATAGCCAACAAAAATATTTCTTTATTAAGTAAAATAATAAATGCAGAAACTCCTTTGATCGGTATAGAACCAAGTGCTATCCTAACTTTCAGGGATGAGTATGTTGATCTGGCGGATGATGAAAATTTTGCTGCAGCAAAAGAGTTGGCAAAGAATGTTTTTTTAATAGATGAATTTATAGCGGCTGAGATGGAGAATGGAAACGTCAGCAAAGAACTGTTTACAAAAGAAAAACGATTGATAAAACTGCATGGGCATTGCCAGCAAAAAGCTTTATCGTCTGTGGCGCCATCTGTAAAAATGATGTCATTCCCTGAAAATTATTCTGTTGAAACAATTGCCTCAGGGTGTTGCGGAATGGCAGGATCTTTTGGTTATGAGAAAGAGCATTATGACCTTTCATTAAAGATCGGTGAACTGGTATTGTTACCTACTGTCCGCAGCCAGGAAGATGATGTTATCATTGCTGCACCCGGAACAAGTTGCCGCCACCAGATAAAAGATGGAACAGGAAGAAAAGCATTACATACGGTTGAAGTATTGTATGATGCATTGATTTGATTGGATGTTTTATTTAGTTATTTTGGAAATGATGAACATGCTCGTATTAACCATTTAAATGATACCCCCTCGGTTTTACAAAAGCCAGCAACCCGGCATGTGAAAGTGTAACGCCAAAGCCGGAATGTTTCCTGCCGCTCCACGGTAAAGCGGCACTCACCCTATCGCAACAATTCCAATAACCGGTGCCGGCATTTATTTGTTGTAAAATATTCTCTGCTCTTTTTTTATCAGCACTATACACAGAAGCAGTCAATCCATATTCGGTATCCTGCATTAGTTGTATCGTTTCATCATCATTCTTTACTTTCATAATGCCGATAATGGGACCAAATGATTCATCTTTCATTACATTCATACTATGATCTACATTAACCAATACCGTTGGCTCAAAGAAATATCCCTGCCCGACTGCGTCATTCAGGCGGGCTTTGCCGCCTATTTTTTTTCCGCCCGTAACAATAGTTGCTCCCTTATTTACTGCATCACTTACATGGTTTTCTAAAACCACCAGTTGCTCCTTCCCGCTTAGGGGACCAATATAAATTCCTTCTTCAGTGGGTAAACCAACTTTCCATGACTTCACTTCTTTTATAAATTCATCAATATACCTGTCATAAACTTTTTCATGAACATAAATTCTTTCTACTGCACAACAACTCTGTCCGTTATTGTAAAAAGCTCCATCGGCTGTACCTGCGGCAACAGCTTTTATATCTGCTATATCATCGGCAACATACAGTGGGTCTTTACCACCCATTTCACATTGACAAGGAATCATTTTGGGCGCCACTTTCTCATAAATATATTTCCCCGTTTTATATGAGCCGGTAAAAAAATAACCATCAAAAGGAAGTTCCAATAATAACTCCCCTATGTTGCCTCCACCAACCGCAACATGAAAAATAGTTGAGGGAACACCAGCCTGCTTCAGTAGCTTCTCAATTTGCAATCCTGTCAGTGTAGTCTTTTCTGAAGGCTTATACATCACTGCATTGCCCGCCAGCAGCGCCGGTACAAAAACATTTATACCAACGAGGTAAGGGTAATTCCATGCTGAAATATTACAGACAACTCCAAGCGGCTCATAAACAATTTTTTCTTCCATCCCATTTCCGCTACTCATAGTTTCATCAGATAAATATTTCTCTGCATTATCAGTGAGCCATTTTATTCTTGCCCTTGCTCCGTTTATTTCATTACGTGATTGTTTTAAGGGTTTGCCCATTTCTGAGGTAAGTGTTTCTGCAAGATGTTCTATATTTTCTTCCAATAAAACTGAAAACTTTTTTAATATTTCTACTCTCGCCGGTAATGATATCTTTTGCCAATCGGGTTGTGTTGATCTTAGCAATTGAAATTTTTCCTCAAGAGTTTGTGCAGTATCTTCCTGAACTTCTTTAATTATTTCTTCCGTGGCAGGATTAACGATTTTCATTTTTTTTTGCCTTTGATTTTTTTATTTCTTCGAGAAATCTCTCTCTTAACACTTCAGATACTGGCGAATTTTCCAAATGAAACCTGGACATTCTTTCAGGGTGCCATTGTACAGCAAGAAGGAAAGGCTTTCCGGATGGATCCTTCCATTCCACTCCTTCTGTTACGCCATCATCAGACCTGGCATTTATTACAAGACCTTCTCCTAATTTGTCAATTGCCTGGTGATGAGCACTGTTTATTTCACTTTTTTCTGTTCCCACAATATCACGCAGTATGGTATCTTTCTCAATCCGAACTGCATGAGATTTATCGGGACTACCTTCATGTATCTTGTTTAATTCATCTCCTAAATTTTGAAACAGGGTGCCGTTTAGGGCAACATTAATTAATTGCAAACCCCTGCAGATACCGAGGACTGGTATAGAATGATCTAGTGCCGACTCGAAGAGAGATTTTTCAAACAGATCTCTTTCTTTCTTCCATCCTTTCCGCGGACTCTTAGGATATTGCAGGGCACCTCCATAAACCTCAGGGTGTATATCTATACCGCCTGACAATACAAGAGCATCACAGTTTATTATATCATCTGCATTATTTTTATCCCCGGAAAGAACAATGACCTCGATATCTTTATCACCCTTTAACCATTTTACATAGTTCTGTTGTTTATCATCAGATTCGGTATGTGTTAATGCAATTTTCATTTTATACCATTTATAATGCCTTTAGGTAAAGTTGCCTGAAATTTTCCCTGCTAACAGGCTTTGGATTATTGGGATGAGCAAAATCGGCTATGGCAAGATCAGACAATGTCTCGATATGTTCCTGCATTACACCTATCTCACGCAGCTTATGTGGTATATTAATTTTTGTATTAAGATCAAACAAATATTTTACCACCGTTTCCCCGGTTTCTTCTTTCAGTTCCAGTGTTCGGGCTATTCTCCTGAATTTATTTTCAAATCCTTCAATATTAAATTCCATGCCATAAGGAATATTTACAGCATTTGCCAGGCCATGATGTGTATCAAGCAGGGCAGATAACGGATGCGCCAAAGAATGCACCACACCCAATCCTTTTTGAAATGCTATAGCTCCCATCAATGAGGCGATCAGCATATTACTTCTTGATTCAAGATCAGGATTGTTGACTGCTTTTTCAAGTGATTCATTGATCAATGAAATGCCTTCCAGCGCAATTCCTTCGCATAACGGGTGCGGCATTTTTGCGAGGTATGCTTCCATATTATGTGTCAGCGCATCCATACCTGTTGCAGCAGTAATAAAGGGTGGCAATTCCATTGTGAGTAGTGGATCTGCAAAAACTATTTTCGCCAAAAGCTTAGGAGAGAAAAGAATTTTCTTCTGATGGGTTTCATCATCGGCAATGATAGCACTGCGTCCCACTTCACTTCCGGTGCCTGCTGTAGTAGGTATGGTAATAAAATGCGGAACATCATTGGTAACATATATATCACCACCAATTAAATCATCATACTTAAAAAGATCTTCCCGGTGATTTACTCTTAATACAATAGCTCTTGCCACATCCAAAGCTGCGCCACCACCAATGCCTATGATAGCATTTCTTTTTGTGTTATCATACACTTCAGCGCCTCTATACACATCCGATTTTACAGGATTTTTATGTATATCAGAAAAAACCTCAGTAGAAATATTTTTCTTTTTCAGATCACTAATGATCTCTTTGAAAAAATCTAATTGTGATACTGTATGATCTGTAACGATCAGTGGTTTCGATAAATTGTTTTTTACAAGATAATCTCCAAGCTCTTTACTGGAACCAGCTCCAAAACGAATATTTGTAGGAAAATTGTATTGATAGATTTTGTCTATTATCATGAAGAAATGTTTTGTCCAAATCCTATTTGTTTATTCAAGTCACAATCATTTTTCAGTTTTTCATCACCTTTATTTTATTCTATTGGCTGAGCGTCTCGTTTTAACCTTTCCCATAGCTCTTTAACTTGTAATTGTTGTAACCATGAATCAATGTAATTAAAGTCAAGCTTTCCAAACTGAACTTCATAAACCCGAAGTGCGTCATTAAATTGTTTTTCACTACCACCGGAAAGATTTGCCCAATGCAGTTTCATAAGAATAGTATCTTCCGGGGTGGATATTTTCATTGAAAGTCCTAATATGTTTTCCTCATATTTTCTTGAAAATCTTGATTGGTCAAAAGGGTCATCAGTCAGAATCCAGAAATCAATTTTATCTCCGTCAATCGTATCTAATAAGTTAAACATTGACTTATGCCGGATAGCGTCTTCAATAGCTGATTCGGTTATATAGTAATCCGGGGGATTAAATGCGTTAACCAGCGATGGGATCTCTGAAGGTGTGATATTTACAAGAAGGTCAATATCGTGTGTGGTTCTTGGTTCTCCCTGTATACTGGAAACAATTGAACCGGTCACCATATACTCAATATGATTTTCATCAAGAAGGTCCAGCACTTTTTTTAATAGTTTCGGTTGTAACATTTGGCTAACCGTTGCAGATATATTTCTTTAATTTCCTTTTCAGTTTTATTGGGAAATCTTTTACGCAGTCCATTGATAAAAAGCTCTTTTGTAATTGACGATAATTCCAGAGCTTTAATTAAACGTTGTTCTGCTCCCATTTTAACGAGAGTTAGTAAATATTGCCTGTGATTAGGAGTTGGTTTATAATTCATTCAAATATTTGCTGTAAATTAAACTATATTTTTTGTGTTAAGGTGCTGACTCTGTGAACAACAATTTTTCTAACCTTAGTAGAAAAATTGTTATCACAATACGAGCAACCTTATTACCTTATTTTGACTGAAGCCTATTTGAATAAAGTAATAAGGTTGAATCACCGATACGATTTCTTTTTACCAAGATTGGCCCAAGGCAAATCAAATTTAAACCCGATAGCTATCGGGTCGTTTCCCGTAAGGAATATCGCCAAACTAATATTCCCTCAGAACCTCAAAATAAGAAATTTATACTTGCTTTTTTCTATATAATTTCAAAGTACCTTTTGTACTCCCAGTCTGTCACTGCTTTCAGGTGTTGCCGCCATTCCCATTCTCTTGTTTTTGTGAAGTGCTCCACGAATTTTTCTCCAAGTATTTCTTTTGCCACATTTGATTCCTTCATTTGTTCTGTTGCTTCGATAAGCGTAGAAGGCAGCACGCCATTGGAATAATCCCTGTAACCGTTGCCGACAGTGGCAGCGTGTTTTAATTTCAATTTATTCTTTATTCCATATAAGCCTGCTGCCAGGCAAGCCGCCATTGCGAGATACGGATTTACATCTGATCCGATCACTCTTGTTTCCAGCCGGCATGATTTACCGCTGCCCGATAAAATTCTCAATGCAACTGTGCGGTTATCTATTCCCCAGGTGAGTGTAGTAGGCGCCCACGCACCTTCCACTAATCTTTTATAACTGTTTATAGTTGGAGCAAACATCGGCAGGATATGTGGCAAACAGAATAATTGCCCTGCAACATAACTTTTCATCAGGGCACTCATTTTCAATTTATCTTTTTCATCGTAAAAAAGATTTTTCTTATTTGCCTTATCCCATAAACTTTGATGCACATGGCCTCCGCAACCTGGAAGGTTTTCATTTATCTTCGCCATGAAACTGGCCATGATGCCATGCCTGTAAGCGATTTCTTTTACGGCTGTTTTAAATGAAATTGCCCGGTCTGCAGCTTCTAAAATATCTGAAAAAACAATTGCAGCTTCATAAGTGCCCGGGCCTGTCTCTGTATGAATTCCTTCGAGTGGCACACTAAATTTTTTGAGTAATTCAAAAAGATCAGTGATTTTCCAATGAACTGCGTAAAATGGAATACCCAAACATACCCGGTGTTAATGGTGTAAGGTTCCTGAAATGTTTAGCATTAGCCGTTTGTGGTGTTTCTACAAAATTGTACCATTCAAACTCCTGTGAAAAGATGGGAGAGTAACCTTGCTTGGTTGCCTCTTTCAATATTTTTTTCAGTAACTGTCTTGGGCAAACTGCTGAAGGATTTCCATCCTGATCTGTTAGCTCACCCAGGAAGAATGGTGTATCATTTTCCCAGGGAATTTTTCTGAATGTAGAAATATCCAATATTGCAGGGCAATCAGGATAACCAGTGTGCCAACCTGTGAATTGCACATTATCATAAACTGTATCTCCCGCATCCCATCCAAATATCACATCACAGAAGTTTGTGCCATGTTCTATCACAGCAAGAAATTTTTCTGCCGAAATATATTTACCTCTTAATATTCCATCAATATCAGAGAAGGCGATCTTCACCTTACCGGAAGGATGATCTTTTACATACTGCAAGATTTCTTTAGTGGTCATACAACCTTTTTTTAAGCCATAAAAAGTACTAATTATTTCGCTGGTTTTATTTTAAATAATTTGAAACTGCCATAACATATCCCGATCAGTAAAAAATAGATCAAAGCCAGCTTCACGTTATAGATCGTCATAGCAACAAATGAAACAACCGCGATGATCAAGGCTATCACAGGGAAGGCAGGATACATAGGTACTTTAAAAGGGCGTTCTAATTCTGGTTCTTTCTTCCTCAATTGCAGCAGTGTTATCATTGATATAATATATAATGTGAGTGCGCCGAATACCGAAATGATAATGATCTCCGATGTTTTTCCTGTAAGTAAAGCAATAATGCCGATAGCCATATTTACCAGCAATGCATTGGAAGGTGTTTGAAACCGCGGATGGATCTTTCCCAAAAAAGAAGGGGCGAACTTTACTCTTCCGAATTCAAAGCTTGCTCTTCCTGCCGCCAGTATGATGCCATGAAAAGAAGCGACAAGTCCGAATAAACCTACGGTAATGAGCAACTGATACAGCAGGTTATTACTGCCAGCAATATGACCTAGCGCTAATGGCAATGGTGAGTCGGAAGTGCTGCCATCACTTTTATAAACTAAAGCTTCCCATCCGGCTACACCAACAGAACTTGCAAAGGTGAGTACACATAAAATAATCAATGTAAGAATAGCCGAACCAAAACCCAGCAATATCGTTCGCCTCGGATTTATAGCTTCTTCCGCTACATTGGCTACGCATTCTATCGCCAGAAAAAACCAGATGGCAAAAGGAATAGCCGCAAACGCACCCTGCCATCCATTTGGCAAAGCATTATGCTGCAGATTTTTTAATTCAAAATGAGGTAATGATATTCCTGCAAACAATAATAATCCTCCTACCGCAAATATCGTTATTACCAACTCAAAAATAGCTGCAGCTTTTACACCATATATATTCAATGCTGTAAACACAACATAACTGCAAATGGCAATAGCTAATATAGGTATGCCGGGAAAGAATAAATTGAAATAAGCGCCAATGGCAAAAGCTATCGCAGGAGGAGTAAAAATAAATTCGATATTCTGCGCCATGCCGGCAATAAATCCCCAATCTTTTCCAAGAGCACGGTTGGCATAATCAAATCCCCCGCCTGCCTTTGGTATAGCACAGGCAAGCTCGGTATAACTAAAGGTGAAGGTGACATAGAGAATGATGATAAAAAAAGTGGCGATAGCCATTCCTAGCGTTCCTCCTTTTTCCAGACCAAGGTTCCATCCGAAATACATGCCGGATATAACATAGCCGACTCCAAGTCCCCAGAGCATGGCGGGGGTGAGTGTCCGTTTCAGTTCATTTGGATGTGCTGACAATAAAAGAAATATTTATCTGTAAATATCTTAAATAAAGAAGGATTTCAAATTATTCGTGGAGGGTTGGTCTATTAAACACAAAGCCTGGTGAAAAATGTCCTTCTTGCTTTGCCGCATTCCTTCACATTTTGAACAACCAAATCCATGACCTTATTCAATAATACCAGCCTCTTCACCTCAGGGCAGCCGAAGAAAGAAATGTTTGAACCCGAAGATGCCTCACTTGCTTTGATAGAAAGTTTTTTTACCAAAGAAGAATCAGACAGGCTGTATGAAAACCTGCTGAAAGAAACAAAATGGAAAACTTCGCAGATAACTATTTATGGAAAGCTGCACGATACACCAACAC
>JBPCQG010000470.1:0-18119 GCA_050998315.1 Chitinophagaceae bacterium | reverse complement strand
CCATTTGTTAGCTGAATGATTATTTTATTTTTATTCCTTTGTGATTATCATACATCATTTCTGTAGTATCTCCTTTCTCATTTTCAATAAAACGAATAGAAGACCAGTAATTTCGTAAAATATATTCCTTAATTTTTTTATCTCCCTTGTCAATGGGTATAAGGCCACCCCATGCTGAAGTTATATTGCCGTCTTTGTAGGTTATTTCAAGTTCATAGTTGGGGCGATAAAACTTTTCATCAAATTTATAAATGCCTGTAAGTTTTTTTGCAAAAATGGCATCAATTGTTTTATTGGTGAGGTTTAAACGTTCAAACGGCTCATTTAAAACCAAGGCACCAATAGATTTGCCAATATCAGCAGGTAAGGAAACATAGTTGTTTGACAACATTATTACCGTTAAATTTTCCTGCGGATAAATCCCCAGATAGGATGAATACCCCGGTGCTCTTCCATTCATTTGAAACCTGACACGGTTAAGGTGTTTTGTAATAAACCATCCATAACCAACATTCTCACCATAGTCAGTAAATATTTTTTGCCATGATTCTTTGGTGAGTAACTTATTATCAAGAGCTGCCTGTGCAAATTTTTGCAGGTCACCTGTTGTTGAATATATAGAAGCATGTCCGGTTTTAGAAGACCAGTCTATTTGGTACGCTGATTCTACATCATACAAATTTTTGGGTGCATATCCCTTTGCAAGGTTTGTAATAATTTCTTTTTCACCCGAATAATGGCCAGTGTTATTCATGTCAAAAGGAGCGAAAATTTCGTCATTCAAATACCGACCAAACGATTTTCCGGTAATCTTTTCAATTATATGCGCCAGCAGAATATAATCAGACCTCCCATGGTTGTATTTAGTTCCCGGCTTATAAAGCAGTTTATAATCTTTGAAATAAGAAATAAGTCTTTCACTATTGTGTTCAAACTTTGTAATACTGTCATAATTCACATTTGCCTCTGTGCCGATTGCAGGAATACCGGAACGTTGAGCAAGCAAGTCATGAATTGTGATTTCATTCCCCTGTTTGTAGTCGTGAATGAATTTAGAAAGCGGGTCATTCAGTAATAGTTTTCCTCCCCCATAAAGTTTCATAATTGCGGCAGAAGTAAATATCATGGATGTAGAAGCAAGGAAAAACTTAGTGCTCTGTATATTTTCCAGGTTATACTCACGGCTCATCTTGCCATAAGCCTTAGATAGGATGATCTTTCTGTTTTTAGAAACAAGAACTGTTCCGCTATAATTATTGGTAATTACAAGTGGCATAATCAAGCTGTCGATCTTTGATGCTAACGTATAATTAGCCTGTGGGGATGCGCAGAAGCTGAGAAGTAACGCTATATAAAAAAATAAAATTTTCATTGCAATTATTTATGTGCACAAAAAATATATCAAACTCAATTGTAATATTAGTCTTAATTAATACAGTGGAATATCAAAAAATTAGTGGGATGTCAGTTTCTTAGCTTACAAGCTTTTTCTATGTTGTTCAGGTGAGATGCCGTATAAAGCTTTGAAATGAATATAATGGCTGGGACTTGAAAATCCGCATTCATATAAAATTTCTGTGTTTGTAATGTAGCTTTTATGCAATAATGATAATGACTTTTCAATTTTTATCTGCGCTTATACTCAGCAAAATTGCAGTTGAAGAAATGGTAAAAAACCTTAGAGACGTAACAGGATGTACGTTAATACTTTTCGAAAGTTGTTGTAAAGAAACAGATTCGTTCCAATGATCGTACAGATAATAATAGTCCTTCTATAGCTAATATTGTGATACACAATTACAAAGTGTTTCACAAATAACACGGGGTAATATAAAAAGCATTTTTCATTCGATTTACAAAGAATCTAATATTGATATACGTTATCAAGAAGATTATTGAGAAGTGATAACCTAATCCAATAACTTCTTTATCACATCCACTATCTCGTGTTTTGTAAATGGTATTCCCATTATTTTATGATAACCTTTGGCATCAACCAAATATTGGTCACGGATAATTTTAATAAGCTGACCATTATTAAGTTCAGGAATTAAAATGTGCTCAAAGTTTTTAAGGATGTCTCCAAGATTTTTAGGGAACGGTCTTACATAACGAAGATGTGTATGCGAAACCTGGTGACCTTCGGCAAGCAGATCTATCACAGCACTTTTAATGGCACCATAAGTACTTCCCCATCCAAGCACCAATACTTTTCCTTTTTCAGGACCGTTGTCTAATTTTTGTTCGGGAATATATTCAGCGATCTTATCTACTTTTTCCTGCCTTATTTTAACCATCATCTGGTGGTTATCGGGATCGTAAGAAACATTGCCCGTGATATTTTGTTTTTCCAATCCCCCTACTCTATGCTCAAGTCCCGGTGAGCCGGGTATAGCCCATGGTCTAACCAATTTTTCATCTCTTAAATAAGGTTGAAAACTTTCTTCGTGATGACCAAGTTCTGTTTTAAAATTCACTTCAATAGGTGGCAACTCTTCACCCTTTGGAAAGCGCCAGGGTTCAGCGCCATTAGCAATATATCCATCACTTAAAAATATAACAGGTGTCATATGCTGCACTGCAATCCGCACTGCTTCATACACCGCACTAAAACAATCGCTTGGTGTTGATGCAGAAACTATCGGCATGGGGCACTCCCCATTTCTACCATAATAAGCCTGCAGCAGATCACTTTGCTCTGTCTTTGTTGGTAAACCTGTAGATGGTCCGCCACGCTGAATGTTACAAACAAGCAAAGGAATTTCCAGCATAACAGCAAGTCCCATTGCTTCAGCCTTTAATGCCATACCGGGTCCGCTGGTAGCTGTTACGCCCAGGCTTCCTCCATACGCCGCACCTATTACGGATGTAATGGCAGCAATCTCATCTTCTGCCTGGAAAGTTTTTACACCAAACGCTTTATGCCGGCTAAGCTCATGCAAAATATCACTTGCAGGTGTAATGGGATAAGAACCTAAAAATAATTGCAATCCGCTTTTCTGTGATGCAGCAATTAAACCGTAAGCCACCGCCTGGTTGCCCATAATACTGCGATAAGTACCTGCAGGCATTTTTGCTTTTTCTACGGAATATCGTGTTGTGAAGGTTTCTGTTGTATCTCCAAAATTATAACCTGCCTGTAAAACTTTTATGTTGCTGTTTAGTATATCTTCCTTCTTACCAAACTTTTCCTTTAAGAATTGAATTGTATTATCCAGGCTGCGGTTATACATCCAGTATAAAAAGCCAAGCACAAACATATTTTTTGCCCGGTCCTTTTCTTTGGTTCCCATTTCAAATTCCTTTAGCGCCTCTCTTGTCATTTTTGTTACATCCATCTTTATCACTTCATAGCCTTCCAAACTTCCATTCTCTAAAGGATTAACACCATCAGGATAATTGGCAAGCCGTAAGTTTTTTGCATCAAAGCCATCTACATTAACAATGATCTTTCCGTTTCTTTTTATTCCTTTTAAATTTGTTTTTAGTGCAGCAGCATTCATTGCTACCAAAACATCACATGCATCACCAGGAGTAAAAATTCTGTCGCTGGAAAATCTAAGTTGATAACCGGAAACACCCGGTAGCGTGCCTTGTGGCGCTCTAATCTCTGCAGGAAAATCCGGAAAAGTTGCCAGGTCAATACCAAGCATTGCTGTGTTATTAGTGAATTGGCTGCCCGTTAACTGCATACCATCACCGGAATCGCCGGCAAATTTTATCACTACATCCTGTAAAACTTCTTCTTTAGTTTCCATGTTTAATTTTAGGCTACGAATTTACTTAAGTTTACCCGATTGGCTTTCTACATTCTATGAAATAGTTAACAATGATTTTATACCGATCTTTATATTTTATAATTTTATATTCTAAATTTTAAAAAATGGAATTATTTAAATCTGGTAACCCTGTTCTTTCTGAAAAAAGATTTACCGATACAGTATTGGATGAATATGTGATAGATGAAAATGCAATGACGGTAAGGGGTACGCTTAATAAATTCGGGTTTTTATTTTTAATGGTTATGGGCACTGCCTTTTATTCATGGAAGGAGTTTGCCGACGGCGGAAATGTGCAGCCACTTATTTGGACAGGTGCTATTGGAGGCCTGGTTGTTGCGCTTATAATTACATTTAAAAAACAATGGGCACCGTACTTAGCTCCTGCCTATGCACTGTTGGAAGGCTTATTTGTTGGCGCAATTTCAGCTTATTATAATTTTGTTTTTGCAGAAAAAGCGCCTTTCATAATAATTACTGCGGTGGGATTAACTTTTGGAACTGCTATAGCCATGTATTTATTTTATGCGGCAAAGATTATAAGAGCTACACAAAAATTTAAGGCGATTATTTTTACTGCAACTGCTGGTATTGCAATTTTCTATCTTATCACCATGGTGCTCCGCATGTTTGGAATGGATGTTCCGTTTATCCATGAAGGCAGCACTTTTGGAATAATCTTTTCTTTATTTGTTGTTGCCATTGCAGCGCTTAATCTTATTTTAGATTTTGATATGATTGAAAAGGGCGCAGAAGCAGGTGCGCCAAAATATATGGAATGGTATGGAGCTTTTGGTTTGCTGGTAACTATTGTTTGGCTGTATCTTGAAATATTACGTTTGCTTTCAAAGCTTAGCAGCAGAAGGTAATTTGTTTGTCTGAACCATGATTTATGGGATTAAAAGATTAATAGGATTATTAAGTTAACTATAGATAAATTTTTAATCTTTTTAATCTATCAAATCTACCCAAATCATGGTTGAGATAATCTACCCAAATCATGGTTCAGACTTATATTCGTAAAAACCTTTACCCGTTTTTCTCCCCAACTCTCCTTTTTTTACTTTTTCAATTTGAAGATCGGATGGCTTAAATCTGCTGGCATTGTTGAATGCTTCATAGATACTTTGTGATACGGATAAATTTATATCCATACCGATAAGATCCATTAATTTAAAGGGTCCCATTTTAAAACCTGTTGCTTCCATAATAGCATCCACATTTTCAAAAGAAGCAACTCCCTGCTCCACCAATGTCATTGCTTCTAAATAATAATGCCTTGCTACGCGGTTAACAATAAAACCCGGAGCGTCTTTGCACATAACAGGAGATTTCCCCATTTGCTTACACAAGTCATAAATTATTTGCGCCACTTCTTCATTTGTTTGTTCGCCCTTTACCACTTCAACCAGCTTCATTAAATAAGGTGGATTAAAAAAATGCATCCCAACAACCCGTTGGGGATTATGTATATTTTTTTGAATTTCAGATACAGAGAGTGACGATGTATTGGTTGCAAAAATTACCTGAGCATGATTTATCTGGGCGAGTTGATTGAATAATAAAACCTTTGCATCTACCTTTTCAACAATGGCTTCAATGATCACATCTGCCAAACAATCATTGATATGTCTTACAAATTTTATCCGTTGGTATATCTGTTCCTTTTCTTCAATTGATATTTTTTGCTTATCAACTAAAAACCTAAGATTATTTTGAATGCTTCCCTTCGCTTTTTCAAGAACCGTCTCATTCACATCAAATAAAATTGTATTAAATCCACTTTGGGCTGATACCTGTGAAATGCCACTGCCCATTGTTCCTGCTCCGCAAATGCAAATTGTGTTAATTGTCTGAACCATGATTCATTGGATTAAAAGATTATCATGATTAGAGAATTTGATTTAAATAGTTTGGAGTTTTATACCACACCCGTAAACTGTTTCAAAAATCTTAGATCATTTTCGCTGAACAATCGCAGATCTTTTATCTGGTATTTAAGCATTGCAATTCTTTCTATCCCCATACCAAAAGCAAAGCCAGAATATTTATTGCTGTCTATTTTGCAATTCTCCAAAACATTCGGATGAACCATTCCGCAGCCTAAAATTTCTACCCAGCCGGTATGCTTACATATATTACAACCTTCTCCGCCACATATCAGGCAACTGATATCCATCTCTGCACTTGGCTCGGTAAATGGAAAATAAGATGGACGAAAACGGATCTCAACATCCTGCCCAAACATTTCCTGTACAAAAAAATAGAGGGTTTGTTTAAGATCGGCGAATGAAACATTTTCAGCGATGTATAAACCTTCTACCTGGTGAAAAAAACAATGAGCCCGAGCGCTGATAGTTTCATTGCGGTATACCCTTCCCGGGCAAATAATTCTTATTGGCAATTTTCCTTTTTCCATCTCCCGTACCTGCACATTGCTGGTATGTGTACGCAGCATCCAGTCTGGGTTTTGGGAAATATAAAAAGTATCCTGCATATCTCTTGCAGGATGATCCTCAGGAAGGTTAAGGGCTGTGAAGTTGTGCCAGTCATCTTCTATCTCCGAACCTTCAGCAACTGCAAAACCCAGGCGCTGAAAAATTGAAATGATCTTATTTTTTACAATACTTATGGGATGGCGGCTTCCTAATGGCAAGGCATCACCGGGCAGTGTAAGATCTGTTGTGTTGTCCACAGTCAACTGTCGGCCGTTGACTGTCATCAGCTTCAATTCCTCATATTTATTTTCTGCAAAAATTTTAAATTCATTCAGTATTTGCCCAAACTCACGTTTTTTTTCATTTGGAACATTTTTCATTTCAGCCATTACGTTTTTAACCAATCCCTTTGTTGCTAAATATTTTATACGAAATGTTTCTGCAGCATCCTTATCAACTGAAAATTCAGCAATTTCTTTTCTGTAAGCTTCAACCTGTTGTAACAATTGTTCCATAGTTTACAAAAATAAGTGAAGAATGGGATTATATCGCCTGGCCATATCATTGAAACAATCTGAAAATCTGAAATTAATCTTTTAGGTTTGTTGCAAATTATATAAATAAGAAATGTACGATCTGCATGAATTTTTAGAGCCGATAAATAAAGCCTTCTTCAGTAATGATAAAGGATATAACGACGGACAATTAGCCAATTTTATTTCTGTGTACGAAGATCAACTGCCTGATATTGAAGAAACAGATATTGTTTTTGTGGGAATAAACGGACATGAAACGATGATAGATAATAATGCCGCAAACGCTATAAGGAAACAATTTTATCAATTGCACTATTGGCATACTGATGTGCATATTACGGACATCGGGAATATAAAAGCCGGCGCAACACTAAATGATACATATGCAGCAGTAAAAACGGTTTTGACAGAATTGCTGAAAATGAAGAAAACAGTAATTCTGCTTGGCGGCAGCCATGATATTACACTAGCTCAATATTTTGCTTATGAATCTTTACACCAAATTATAGAAGCAAGTGTTATTGATGCCACTATTAATTTAAAAAGTGAATCAAGCTTAAGAAGTGAGAATTTTTTAATGGAGATGCTAACAGGTGAACCAAACTTTGTTAAGCATTATAACCATATCGGCTTTCAAAGTTATTTTGTTCATCCACACATGCTGGAAACTATGGATAAACTTCGTTTCGATTGTTATCGCGTTGGTGTTGCGAAGGACAGCATTGAAGAAATGGAACCTGTTATTAGAAATTCAAACTTATTGAGCTTTGATATTTCTGCAATAAAATCCAGCGATGCTCCGGCAAACAATTGCAGCCCGAATGGCTTTACCGGGGAAGAGGCATGCATGCTTACAAGATTTGCAGGAATGAGCACAGCATTAAGCTCAATGGGAATCTATGGATTCGATCCTGCCAATGATATTAATGAGCTCACCGCAAAACAAATCTCACAAATGCTATGGTATTTTGTAGATGGAAAAAGCCGAAGCAAACAGGAAGCGATACCGGGAGACAAACATAATTTTAATGAATTCCATACCGCATTTACCGATATGGATACTACTTTTTTACAAAGCAAAAAAACGGGGAGATGGTGGATGCGGTTGCCTAATAAAAAATTGATTGCATGCAGTTATAAAGATTATGTAAATGCAAGTAATAATGAAATTCCTGAAAGATGGCTTAGAGCGCAGGAAAGACAATGAACCCCCATCCCCTAAAGGGGTGTGAAGTTTAGAACTGCTTTAATAAAGTTTAAAAGAAGAACTAGTGCTGAAAAGTAAAAATATAAAGCTGATGTTATTAAAATGCCTGGCCTCCCTCTCTGAATGAGAGGGAATGAGGGTGAGGCTTCTTATTTTTCTTTTCTTATTCTCTTCCTGCTCCGTATCAAAACAAATATCGAAACAAGCCAATGCGTTTTTATTACAGGATTCTGCAATTGTGCAGGGACATATTGGCATCAGCATTTATGAACCGGCAACAGGAAAATATTGGTACAATTACCAGGCTGAAAAATATTTTATACCCGCAAGCAATACAAAACTATTTTCCTTATATGCAGGAATGAAATATTTAGGAGATAGTTTAACGGCATTTAAATATTTTGAAGATAAAAATAATATTATCATTGAACCCACTGGTGATCCAACTTTTTTGCATACTGATTTCAAAAATCAAAAAGCTTTTGCTTTTTTAAAAGAAAAAAAGAAACCAATAATTATTCTCAATAATAAATGGAAAGAATATGCACTTGGCTTCGGCTGGTCGTGGGATGGTTATAACAGCAGTGATATGGTTGAAAGAAGTCCATTTCCTATTTATGGGAATCTTATAAAGTGGATACAAATAAAAGATAAGCCTGCGGAAAGCAAGCAGGAAGGAAACCTTGTATTTTCAGAACCTGATGTAAACTGGAAAGTAAATTTTAGCGCTGATACAGGCAGAGATAATTTTTCTGTTGATCGTAACAGAGAGGATAATATTTATGAAATAACATTTGGCAAAGAAAGAAAAAGAGAAATAGAAATTCCTTTTATAACTAAAGGTGTTGAAACAGCATCAGAACTTTTAAAGGACACCTTGAATACACCGGTCTCTGTTACAACGTCAGTAGTGTACAATAATTTTAAAACCCTGCATTCCCAATCTGTCGATTCGTTCTTTACCATTATGATGCATCGCAGCGATAATTTTTTTGCCGAACAAACATTACTTATGGCAAGCAATAAAAAGCTGGGGTTTATGAGCGATAGAAAAATGATCGATACACTTTTAAAAACGGATCTGAAAGATATCCCTCAAAAACCAAGATGGGTAGATGGAAGCGGGTTGAGCCGCTACAATCTTTTTACACCAAAAGATTTTATTTACATCTTACAAAAATTAAAAAATGATTTTGGTTTTGAAAAAATAAAAGTAATACTACCAACCGGCGGAACCGGAACCTTATCTTCTCTTTATAAAAAAGATAGTGGATTTATTTTTGCTAAAACAGGAACGCTGAGTAACCATGTGGCCCTTAGCGGGTTTCTTATAACGAAACAAAACAGGCTATTGATCTTTTCAATTTTAGCAGGAAACTATACAACCGCTGCTACCCCCATACGCAAGGCAATAGAAAAATTTTTATCCAATATCAGGCAACGTTATTAAAACAGCAGGTATCTAATACAACCAACCTCCTGACCCAAAACCACACTACTAATAAAAATCTTGTTTATGAAAAAGTTATTTACGCTGTTATTGATTACCCTTACAGCATTCACCTTTAAACTGAAAGCCCAAAATACTAACTGCAATGCAGGATTTGATTTTACCGTTTCGGGGTTATCAGTAAAATTTACCGCTTCTCTTACCACCGATCCTAATATTAATCATCATTACTGGAAATTTGGTGACGGCAGTATTTCATCTGATACAACTCCTGTACATACATATGCAGCTGCAGGAACTTATACTGTAAAACACATAATGTATAAAAGCGGAAGCCTTAATGGCATAGCGGTATGTATTGATTCAATAGAAAAAAAGATAGTAATCAATAATCCTCCTGCTCCTGTTGTTTGCAATCTTCATCCAAAATTTTCTTTTGAAAGAGATCCTTCACAGCCTAATAAAGTTAAATTCACTAATCTCTCAGCTCCGATAAATGATACTTCAAAAGCAAAATGGAGCTTTGGCGATGGGGGTTATTCAACTGATTTTACTACGAGCCACATCTATGCAAATTCCGGCTTATATTTAGTATGCCTTTCGGTGCAAAATAACATCTGCATACGTGACACATGCATGTATGTACAGATACAATTGCCCCCTGCCCCATGTAACTTAGTACAGGCCAATTTTGTATCGTATGCAGATAGTATTCAAAATAATAAAATTCACTTTACTAACTTAACATTACATTTTGAATATGGCGATTCTATACTATGGACATTTGGTGATGGCTCTTCTTCAACAGATGCAAACCCAACACATATTTATGCAGCACCCGGCACTTATAAAGTATGTATAAGAATACAGAAAAGGAATTCGGCCGGAACTACACCATGTGTAAAAGAAATCTGCAAAGAGGTTGTTGTAGAAAAAGAATGCAGACTGCAAGCAAAATTTTCTTTTGAAAGAGATGCATCACAACCAAACAAGATAAAATTTACTAATCTCTCCACTCCGGCATCTGATATACATTTTACTAAATGGAATTTTGGTGACGGAACTTATTCGAATGATTTTAATGCAACCCATGTATATGCAAACTCAGGATTATATACAGTATGCCTGATAGTTCAAAAAGATAATACATGCCAACGTGATACTTGTGCAAAAGTGCAGGTACATGTTCCTCCACCACTATGTAGTTTACAGGCTAATTTTGCATGGCATGCCGATAGTATTCAACTTAATAAAGTTCACTTCATAAATATATCATCACATTTTGAAAGAGAAGATAAAATACGATGGTCATTTGGTGATGGAACTTCTTCGTATGATGGAAGCCCCACTCATATTTATTCTTCACCGGGAACCTATAATGTTTGCATAAGAATTGAAAAGCATAATACTGCTGCAGGAATAGCGCCTTGCGTAAAAGAAATTTGCAAACAGGTAGTTGTTGTAAACGAATGCAGAGTGGAAGCTAATTTTAGCTTTGAGGCTGATGCAACAAACAAGAATAAAATCTATTTCAAAAATACAAGTACCCCTGCAACCGCTGTTATATCTATTCAATGGAATTTTGGCGACGGCACCACTTCCAATTCAATAAATCCGGATCATATCTATGCTCATGCAGGTGTATATAATGTATGCCTTAAAATTTCAGGCAGCAGCACATGCTACAGAGAAATTTGTAAGAAGGTGGAAATTAAAGAGCCCGAAATAAATTGCCTCGATATTTCTAAATTCACTTTGATCAGGTCAACGGCCAATTGTCTCGAATTTAAGTTTACTCCTGTAGTTCAAAATCCTAACTGGAAATATGTTTGGTCATTTGGTGATGGAACCGGTTCTACTGATATAACTCCATCACATGTTTTCCCGCGCTCAGGAAATTATACTGTATTCCTTACCGTTTACAGGTCTGCAACCTGTGTGTCCACTTCATACAAAATGGCTGAAACGGGGGCCTGTTTTAGCTGCAACAATATCTGGGCAAAGTATGAATATAAGCGTGAGTCAATAACATCAAACAAGATTTACTTTCATGCCCTAAGTAATTATCCAGTCATTTCACAAACATGGGTCATCACCAGGCTGTCAATTAATACATCAGCACCGGTTACTCTTATCCAAAATAATCCTTATTACGTATTCAACGAGCCAGGCGATTACCGTGTTTGTTTAAGAGCGGTAACTTATGGCGGTTGCGTAAAAGAATATTGTGAAGTGATTCATATTTCATCACCAAATGCTGCCTGTACATTAACAGCTTTCCCAAACCCCACAACCAATCAAATAAGCGTAAATGTTCAGCTTACTCAACCCGAAATAATACATGTTTATCTTTATAATTCACTTAATATTTTATTGAAGCAAAAAGATCAGAAGGGAAATACCGGCAATAACCTGGTTACAACAAATATTGAATCGCTGATACCGGGATGGTATACAATAAAAGTAATTTACGGCAACAGGGTATGCTATTCAAAATTTCAAAAGATATAGAAATAGTTAGCTGAAACCACCTAAGCACCCGGTAGTATTTTATTGCCGGGTTTTTTACGGTCTGAACCATAATTTAGAAATATTAAATGATTAGCAGGATTAATCAATATTTATTCCACTTTCATTTCAATTAATCTATTTAATCCAAAAAATCTACCCAAATCATGGCGCAAACAATCACCTTCCAAACATCTTATCCAATTCATCTTCTTTAAATTCCAGGTATGAGGGCTTACCATTTGGTGTACAATTGGGAGTTTCGCATTCAAATAGATCATTGATGAGAGATTCTATTTCTTTATGATCTAACGATGTACCGGCTTTTACTGATTGCTGCCATGCCATTGAGCGAAGCAGTTTCTCACGTTTATTAAATTTTAGATCGCTGCTGAAATGCTTGTATTGCTCCAGCATTTTTTCCAATGTTGCTTTTTCATTTCCCTGTATTACATCTGCCGGTGATCCCTGGATAACAAAAGTATTATTGCCAAAAGGTTCTACTAAATATCCCAACAATTTAAGGTCATCCAATAATTCATTTAATGATAATGTATCACCCGGTGTAAGTTCAATTGTAGCAGGAAACAAGCTCCTTTGTGTGGCTATTGGTTTGCCTTTTAGTGCATTAAAAAATCTTTCGTACAAAATTCGTTCATGTGCATTCTGCTGATGTATCGCAATAAATCCGTTCCTGTTTTCAGCAATAATAAAGGTGTTATGTAGTTGAATAAAATTATTGGTTGTAGGTTTTTTATCTTCTTTTTTTTGTATTATTTCAGGTCTGTACTCACTCTCCGTTTTCTTTTCCGGTTCTTCCTGTTTAACAAAATCCCTTCGCATTTCTACCGGTAACCCGTCACTGGTAACTTGTAACTGGTCTCCCCAATGCTGCAGATCGCTTTTGCTTTCAATAAAATGAGCCTGGTGTTTTTGCGTAAAAGTTTTATACAAACTGGATGAGGTAGCCGCAGATCGTTTATCCTCAGTGAAAGGCTTACTTACTGCGTCAGATTGCTGTATAGAAATATCAAGATCAAAATCCAAAGTTGGTGTTACGCTGAATTGTGCCAACGCATGCTTAACGGCTGATTGCACAAACGCATAAATAATTTTTTCATCTTCAAATTTTATTTCCTGCTTGGTTGGATGAACATTTATATCCAGCCGGGAAGGATCAAGATCAATAAACAATGCATACATGGGGAAGCTGTCTCTGGCGATAATATCGCTAAAAGCATTCATAACAGCATGATTAAGATAAGCGCTTTTAATAAATCGGTTGTTCACAAAAAAATATTGGTCGCCTCTCGTTTTTTTAGCGGTTTCAGGTTTACCCACAAAGCCGTAAATATTCAGGTAATCCGTTTCTTCCTGTACACTTACCAGTTTAGCTGCATAATTATTTCCGAGTATCTGAACAATGCGTTGTTTCAATGTTCCTTTTTCTAAATGAAAAACCTGCTGCCCGTTGGATGCGAGAGAAAAGAATATACCCGGAAAAGCCATTGCAATCCTTATAAATTCATCAACAATATGCCTTAATTCAGAAGTATTACTTTTTAAAAAATTTCTCCGTGCTGGCACATTAAAAAATAAATTTTTCATGGTGATGGAAGTCCCTTGCTGCGCTGCAATCGGTTGCTGTGTTTTTACCACACTGTTCTCTATCTCGATGTATGTGCCTGTAATGTCTTCCGGCTTTTTTGTTTTTAATTCTACCTGGGCAACGCCTGCAATGCTCGCCAGTGCTTCACCGCGAAAACCCATTGTTTTAATATGAAAAAGATCATCGATGTTTTTAATTTTTGAAGTAGCGTGCCGCTCAAAACACATACGTGCATCCGTCTCACTCATCCCCTTACCATTATCAATAACCTGAATAAGCGCTTTGCCTGCATCATTAACAAACAGTTTTATCTCAGTTGCGCCTGCATCCACAGCATTTTCCAATAATTCTTTTACGGCGCTTGCGGGTCTTTGTATCACTTCGCCTGCAGCAATCTGGTTGGCAATATTTTCTGGTAACAACTGTACAATATCCGGCACTAGTTTCTGCGTTTTTGTAACTGTAAATTTAGCATTATCTGCGCTATATATTTTTAGCGCCATATATCCTATAAAAATTACTTACCTCACACCCATGAAAAAAATTATTAGCCTCTCAGGCCTGCTGTTCATGCTATTCTCCCGCACAAAAGAAAATAATTCTATTCTTAAAAAATCACATGAAACTGTTACCGGGGTTCCAAAATACACCATTCGCCAGGGACAGAATTATTGTGTTGGAAACTACGTTGTTCAAACTTCTATTTTGAATTGAATTTTATTGCAAAATTTGATAGCACTGCTATTTACTCTAATGTAAATCCTGATAATCGGCTTTACATTAATAAGCTATATGGATTTTCTGACAACAACCCAACCCATCAGCAGTTTAGTGCAAGATTTGGCTGGCGCTGGAGTGATAATGCACTTCGCTTATTTGGTTATGTTTATAATGATGGAGTAAGAAAAGAATTAGGAACGGTAGCAATTGGAACCGAAAATAATTGCTGAATTAAAGTAACAGAAAAAAATTATGTTTTTTCATTGAATGGATTTACAGATTCGCTTTTAAGAACAAGTACTACAGTTAAAGCCAATGGGTTTAAATTGTATCCATATTTTGGAGGCGATGAAACAGCTCCGCACAATATTTATATCTGGATAAAAGAGTAAATATTTTATTCTATAGCTAAACCTTCTTCTACATTTCAATGCAGTAATTGGACTAACTTGTGATGCACTTTCTTAAAAAGCTATCATGAAAAAACTTACTGCTACTGCATTTTTTTTTCTTTCTATAATTGCTATTTCATTTAGCCAATACCAAACAACACCCAGGGCATTAGCATGGGCAGACAGTGTTTTTAATACGCTTAATAATGAACAACGCATTGCACAGTTAATGGTGTTGAGAGGAAGTTCAATTTCCGCAAAAGGTGTGGTGTATTTTGATAAGGAAGTAAATGATGCCATTACTAAATATAATGTTGGAGGTGTGTGCCTGTTCCAGGGTCCGCCTGTTAAGCAGGCAAACATTGTAAATAATTATCAAAGGATAGCAAAAACTCCTGTGCTTATTTGCATTGATGCAGAATGGGGATTGGGAATGCGGATGGATAGTGTTGTTCCCCTTAATCATCAATTAATGTTAGGTGCAGTGCAGGATGCTTCTATCATTTATCAATATGGAAGAATAGTTGGTGAGCAATGTAAACGTGCAGGTATACAGGTTAATTATGCTCCTGTAGTTGATATCAATAATAACCCGAACAATCCCGTAATTAACGATCGTTCTTTTGGAGAAGATAAATATAAAGTTGCTTTATTTGGTGTTCAATATATGAAAGGCATGCAGGATGTAGGTGTAATGGCAACCGCGAAACATTTTCCCGGTCATGGGGATGTGGCGGTTGATTCGCATCTGGATCTGCCGGTGATAAATAAAACAAAAGAACAACTGGATTCCCTTGAACTGTATCCTTTCCGTGAAATGTTTAAGGCTGGAGTAGGAAGTGTTATGATTGCGCATCTTTATATTCCGGCAATAGATAACACAGCTAACCGTGCTACTTCCATTTCAAAAAATAATGTGACTGAATTATTAAAAAAAGAAATGGGCTACCAGGGTTTAACTTTTACTGATGCTTTAGAAATGAAGGGTGTAGCCAAATTTTTCCCGGGAGGAGAAATATCAGTGCAGTCAGTTATTGCGGGTAATGATATGCTTTGCCTTCCTGCCGATGTTCCCGCAAGCATTGCAGCAATTAAACAGGCAATCAATAAGAAACAACTTACATGGGATGATATTTATCAAAAATGCAAAAAGGTGTTGGCATCCAAATATATGTATGGCTTAGGAAATATATTGGCTGTTAATACAAAGCAGCTTACACAGGATTTAAACAGTAAAGTAAATTCTATGAAAAGATTAGTGGCTGAAAATGCTATTACTCTTTTAAATAAAACTGACGACGAATTCTTTCCATTACAAATACCCAATCTAAAAAATAAAAATGTAAAAAGCATCGCCTATGTCGGTATTGGATTAACAAACGATAACGCTTTTGCCAAAAGAATGAGAACAGATTATAATGCCGATGTTTTTTATTTTAATTATAAACAGGATGCAGGTAGAATATTATCAACAATTGCATTAATAAAAAGACGGTATAAATCAGTGGTGATTGGTATTCATAGTTACAACCGTTATCCGGCAAATAATTTTGGTATCAATAAAACCGCTATCGCTCTTGCCCAACAACTACAGCAACAAACCAAAAGCGTCACTTTTGTTTTTGGAAACCCTTATGCGATAAAAAACTTTTGCGACGCTAAAAATCTAATTGCCTGTTATGAAGATGACAGCATTACCCAAAATACAGCAGCAGACCTGTTGCAGGGGAAACTAACTGCTAAAGGAAAACTTCCTGTTACTGTATGTGATAATTATAAATATGGAAGCGGCATTGTGTTTAATAATAATTCTATACCTGTTGCTGATCCCATTACCACAGGGCTGGATGTTGTTAAGCTAAATGTTATTGATTCTATTGCACAGGATGCTATTGCGAATGGAGCTACTCCCGGCGCTGTAGTGTTGGTTGTAAAGGATGGAAAGATCGCCTATCAAAAATCATTTGGAAAATATGATTATGATAAACCGGATCCTGTAACACTGCAATCTATTTTTGATATGGCTTCGGTGACTAAAATATGCGCTACCACTTTATCTGTAATGAAATTATATGATGAAGGTAAGCTCAATCTAAAAAAGCATTTAGGAGATTACCTGCCCTGGGTAAGAGGAAGCGATAAAGAAAATCTCCTGGTAGAAAATATATTATTGCACCAGGCAGGTCTGGTATCATGGATACCATTTTATAAGGAAACGATAGATAGTGTAACAAAGGTTCCTCTTCCAGGCATTTACTCAGGCAGGCAAACCGATTCATTTGGTATTCGTGTGGCAGAAAATTTATACATGCGAACTGACTGGAGAGATACAATGTATAAACGTATTCTGCAAAGTACATTGGCACCGGAAAATAAATACATATATAGTGATAATGATTTCATTTTCCTCGGACAAATTGTAGAGGCAATTACAGGACAAACATTAGATGAGTATGTAAAGAAAACATTTTACGATCCATTAAGGCTTACCGCCACCGGCTTTAAACCAAGAGATAGATTTACACTTGACAGAATTGTTCCTACTGAAACAGAAAAATCTTTTCGCTTACAGCATCTTCGCGGCGATGTTCATGATCCGGGTGCTGCCATGTTTGGCGGAGTAGCAGGGCATGCGGGATTATTCAGCAGCGCTTACGACCTTGCGGTAATTATGCAAATGCTGCTCAATGGTGGTACAATAAATGGAAGGCGATTCCTTAAAGCGGAAACAATTAAATTATTTACATCATACAACAGCCCGATAAGTCGTAGAGGTTTTGGCTTTGATAAACCGGAAAAAGATAATGAGACGCTGCAAGATCCTTACCCGGCAAAGCTTGTATCGCCGCTTACATTTGGTCATACAGGCTATACAGACACCTGCGTTTGGGCAGATCCAAAATATAATATTGTATACGTTTTCTTAAGCAATCGTGTTAATCCTGATGGCGGTGCTAATCTAAAATTATCAAAATTGAATGTCCGTGGAAAAATACAGGACCAGATTTATCATGCTATGGGTTTATAAGATTAATATTCTTATTTAACTTGAGAAATATTTCTGCAAGATGTCATACCCATATCAAATAAAATCTTTAGAAGAATATCATCAAGCTTACAAAAAAAGTGTTGAGAATCCTGAAACTTTCTGGGCTGATATTGCAAAGAATTTTCTCTGGAGAAAAAAATGGGACAAAGTTTTAGACTGGAATTTTACAGAACCAAAAGTTGAATGGTTTAAAGGAGCAAAACTTAACATCACTGAAAACTGTATTGACCGTCATCTTGAAACGATGGGTGATAAACCCGCCATTATCTGGGAGCCCAATAATCCTGAAGAACGCACAAGAGTTGTTACTTATTCAAGATTACATAAAAGGGTTTGCCAGTTTGCACAGGTGCTTATCAATAATGGCGTAAAAAAAGGTGACCGGGTTTGTATCTATATGGGAATGGTGCCCGAGCTGGCTTATGCAGTAT
>JBPCQG010000456.1:0-17310 GCA_050998315.1 Chitinophagaceae bacterium | reverse complement strand
GCCCGGGATAACAGGAGCACAGCTTACATCAGGTATGTTTGACCTGTTATAAACTTTCACCGATTTTTTTTTGTCTGAATTTTCATCATTTAAATTTATATCATAGCCATACCTGTACGAATATGCTGATGCTTCCGGATAAGCAGGACTTAAATGTTTTACAGTTGTAATTGCTTTACTAAATCCTTCTCCGGGAGTGTGTTTTGTCCGATCTTTTACTACCTTAATTTCTGCGCCTACTAATGAATCAAAAATATAAAATGATTTGCCGTTGGAACCTGCATATGTTCCGGGAACACGATTAAACTGAACACGTCTTATTTTTTTTTCGTCTGATTTTTGCAAATATGTACTGATTAGTTTTTCAATTTCTGCATCATTCAAATTTTGATGCAGCTGCGCTAAAGTTGTTTTAGTATGTTTTAAAATAAGCTTTTTCTTTACCACATTTTGCATTTCCTCTTCATCAAAAGAGAATGTAAACTGAGCTTTATCCCATTCTTTCTGTAATTTTTGTAAATCAATATTATATGACTGAAGGTTATTAAAATATGCATTAGCTAAAGCAGGTTTTACCGGAATCATTGTAGTTCCATCCACAAATAATGAACGCGTACGAGCAGCGTCCTTTGCAAATAAAAGTTTATTTGAATTATATTTTTGAAAAAATTTACGGGGTAATTCTTTTTTGCTTTCCTGTGATAAAAAATTTCTCCTTCTCAATTCTGCTTCTGCAATTTCTTTAATATTCAGATCTTTTAAATCCTTTAATTCCCGTTCAGAGTCTCTTAACCCTTTTTTGGGTTGTGATTTTATAACGGTGTTTTTTACTTCAACGTTATTTTGCTTTAAAATTAAAGTTTCTGCGGGCTTCACCTCTTTAAATATCTGCCTGTCAAAAACTGGGGTATTGCTTTTACTTGCAAGATGCTTTTTATTGCTGTTGCTTTGTGGCGATAACCAGGCAACAGAACAGATGACACCAGTGATTAAAAGTAAGGCAAGTAATTTCTGTCCATAATTAAAATTTGTATTATTGTTTACTTCCATTATTCTTTTTATCCTCAGCAATAATTGTTTTTTACCTGAGGTTGCGCCTATGGCTAACCGCAAATTTATATTTCTGAATTGCTCAAGCGATAAGAGGGCAGATGCATAAGTGTGGCGATCATATTGGTACTGAATTACTAAATCGTCGCAGCAATTTTCTCTTTCCCTTTTGATGATCTTAGCAAGCAGAACCACGAAGGGATTAAAAAATAATATGGTTTCAATAATGGATATAAAAAGATTGATGAGGTAATCATTTCTTTTTATATGGGATAGTTCGTGCAGAATAATTGCTTCCAGCTGATCTGCAGATAACTGGTTAAGAGACGCCAACGGAATTAATATAACAGGTTTTAAAAATCCTATGGTTGCGGGAACATCAATATGGTTGGACACCCAAAGCCTTATCTTTTTTGTAATGCCCATATGCATTGCCACCTTTTCAGCAAATAGCTTCCACTCTACATCTGCTTTTTGCAGACCATTAAATTTTATAAAACGGGTAAAGCGATAGATATTAATTAATCTTATTGAGAGAAAAATTAAAAGAAGTAAATAAGCAATAGATAGATAAGGTAAAACTCCCGCAACATTATTTATAATATCATTCCAATTATAGCTTAAGGTATTAATACTATTTGTTTGATAATACTGAAATTCAGAATCAACCGAGAGGCTTTGTATTGAAAAATATCTATTAAATAAAGTAAAACAAAACCAAACAAATGACAATGAAAGTAAAATGGTGGTAAAATTATTTTTAAATTTTGAAGAAGCGCTTTTGTACGCTCCGTTAACCAGATGATAAGCGATCCATAGTGCCGCTGCCTGCCATAAACTGTTTGCTATTGCCCATCCCAGAGATTGCAGGAAAGGTGAGTTTTGTAATGCAGTGAAGTTCATCCTTATTATTTTTTAAGGTTGTCAAGATATTTTTGAATTTCCTCCAATTCATCTTTAGATGCTTTTTGATTACCCAAAGCCTGCAAAACCAACTGCGTAGATGATCCTGCAAATAGTGTATTTATCATCTTATCTAAAAATTGTTTTTGAGTTTTTTGTCTCGTAACAGCAGGTTGATAGATATGGGTTTTATTACTGTCATCTCTTGTTACCAAACCTTTCTCAAACATTATTTGTAACAATTTTAGAGTGGTTGTATAACCAGAATCTTTAGTCTTTGAAAGTTCTTCATGCACTTCACGTACCGTTGCATTTTCTTTATTCCAAAGTATCTGGAGAATTTCCAATTCACTTTCTGTTGGCTTTAATTTTTTTATTGTCATTTGTTTACGATTTTGTTCGTAATGCTAAATTACGATTAAGTTCGTAACCACAAAATAAATCTTTAAAAATATTTTTTTGTACCGTTCATAAAGAAATAAGCCCTTTTTAGCGAGCGTAAAAAAAAATTATTTGGGAAGAACATTTTTAAACATCAGAATCATTCTCCAATGTTTTTACGATACGTTTTGCGGTTGCCAAACGGAGTTTTTTATTCTTTACAACCATTTTTTTAATAAGCCACCGCTCAACTTTATGGTGTACTGGAATCAATAATGCTGCGAGGCTTACAAGTACTAATAACATCCAGATAGGTGAATGTTGTGTAATGGCCGATAGGTATGGATGGATGAGTAAATTAATAAATTCAAAAACGATAAGCAAGCCAATGATGCCAAGAAACTCAACCCATTTTTCATTGACTATTATCGTTCTGCTAAGTAATAGAAAAACACTGATAAAAACAATAATACCGATAGCAATCGCAATGTATTGGAGATTATTTTGCTGCTCCTGTTTAGCAAGCATCTTTTCGTTTGCTATTTCCTGTTGTCGTAAAGTTTCTGCGAACGAAAGACTTTGAATCTGTTTTGTTTTTTCCTGGTTGAATAAACTATCATTAGCTGCTATCATAACTGACTGATAAAGGAAAGCACTGTCAACATTTCCGATTGCCTTATGATAATTAGTTAAGAACTTGCTTGCATTTAAATACCTGTTGGTGAGTTTGGAATTTTTCGCAGTACTAAGTGCTAATCTTGCATAATATAAGCTGGAATCAGGGCGATTCATTTTTTGAAAGAGCTTAGCCATACCTAACGTTGTTTCACATATAGCGTCATCAATCCCCCTTTCAATAATATACGGCATCCCTGACCTATAAAATTCCATAGCAATAACATTTTGCTCCATCTTAGAATAAATGTTACCTAAATTATTCAAGCTTAAGCCAATAATACCAGGCAACTTTACCTCCACACCTAAATCGTAAGCTTGCTGTGTATACAAACGGGCAGAATCAAGCCTGTTCATTTTTTCATACATATCACCAATGTTTAGCAAAGATGTACAATGTCTTCTCTTATCACGTAAACCCTCGGTTATAGATTTAGCTTTAAAGGTATAATTCAATCCATGCCGATAATCACCCATTTCGGAATAAAGGATCCCCAGGTTGGAAAAAGATACTGAAATTCTTTCATCATTTTGGATACTTTCAGCTTTTTTTAATGCATCTAGATGATATTCCAAAGCTTTCGGGTAATTACCAATACGAGTTAGAATATTAGCTAATCTATTTAATGCAATGTTTTCTCCATAGGTATATTTAATTTTTTTTGCCAGAGTTAAACTTTGTTGTACAAGAAATACAGCTGAATCAATTTGTTGATTAGGATAAGCCCAGCTTAATTCAATAAGTAAAAGGCATCGGGCTGTATCTTCTTTTTCAGTTGCCAGCTCCTGTTTAAGACTATCTATATAATCAATTTCTGTCTGGGCAGTCAGATGTTGTGTGCCGGCAAAAAACATAAACATCAAAATATACTTTTTCATATCAGAGAAGATTTGATGAAGAATAAAATACACCTTTATTTAAAGATTGCAAATTTTAATCGTACAGGCATAAAAAAACCCGGGCTTTCACCGGGTTTACTATTATTGATAAAACTATTATTTCACTTTACGCTCTCTAATTACTATATCATCTTTTCCTTCAAAATATTTTCTATACTTATTTTGAACATTATCATCCTGTTCATTGCCATCTACAAATAAACGTCCGTTTATTATTTCAACAGTATAATCTCCAGATACAATGATGCCCTCATTTTTTAAGCCGCCGAGAAGCGCTTTTATATCGGCATTACTCATTATATTACTGTTATTATTTGTATTTACATCATTGTTAGTTTGTATTCTTTCTTTCTGAATTCCTCTTGTATTATGTGTACTATCTCCATTCATAAGCATTAAATTTTCCATTTTATGCTGCCTGTTATTTATAATTTTATCATGATGAATTTTAGCAAGGGTGGGGGCAATAACTAAAGAAACAATACTCATAAGTTTTATAAGAATATTTTTCCTTCAAAATACTTTTTGTATTTATTATTTACTTCATTTGATTGTTCAAGACCATCTATAAATAAACGACCGTTCCTGATCTCAACAGTATAATCTTTAGAAGTAATAATGCCATCATTCTTCAATCCGCCAAGCAAAGATTTTACATCCGCATTATTCATTGCATTGCCATTATCATTTGTATTATCTACATCTACAGTATTGGTTTGTATGGCGTCTTTGCTGAACATTCTTGTACTATCACCATTCATCAGCATTAAATTTTCCATTTTATGTTGCCTGTTATAAACGATTTTATCATGATGAATTTTAGCAAGGGTAGGGGCAATAACTAAAGAAACAATACTCATAAGTTTTGAATATTCATTGATGGCCCTGATGGATCTTTAAATGGATCACCAACAGTGTCTCCTGTAACTGACGCTTTATGCGGTTCAGAACCTTTGTAATGCGTTTCACCATTTATAACAGCACCTTTTTCAAAAGATTTTTTTGCATTTTTATGCCGTTGCATGTGTTCCAAAAAAAAATCGCATAGGCATAAAGCCCACCGCCATTGTTCGGTGTTCGTGCGGAAGGTTTTGCAGCTTAGCAATCACCAACAACCAGCACAGAGGTATGAATTGAAAATAAGTAACACTATCGCTACTTTCAATAATTTAGCGGTAATAAAATCTCCTTACTATAACAACGCATCATCCTCAATATTTTACTGCTACTATTTTAGAATGGCAGCATCTTTTAAAACAAGATAAATATAAAGATGTAACTATTGAAAGCCTTAAATTTATGACGAAAGTAAAGCGTATAGAAGTAAATGTCTTTTCAATAATGAGCAATCACATACATTTGATTTGGCAGATTCAGGAAGGCTGCGAAAGAGAAAATGTTCAAAGAGATTTTTTAAAGTTTACATCTCAAACAATTATAAGAGATTTGAAAAAAAATCATCCGACCGTTTTGGAAAAATTTCACAAGCCCGCCCATGCTTATGCCTAATACTACATTTTGCTCTACGCTGCCATTAGCTGCTTTTTGATTGTTTACCCACTGCAAACTTCCTGGAATAAGGCAACATTTCTAAGAATATCATCTGTACCATTATTGTAATTAATAAATATCAAATCATAACTGCCAGTTAAAAACATCTAAAGGAACCAGGTCTGCACCATATTCCTCAAGAAAACCGGTAGGCACCTGACTTTTATCAATGTTTTGAAAGATGGTGTTTAGGTTATTGCGCAATGCATCTGTTTGCGCATTGCCAAAAAGAGCAAAAAAGATGAGTGCCAGTGTTAAACCGGCGAGTTTAATTTTTTTCATAATTTGTAGTTTAATTTACTTATAATTTTATATCAAATCTTCCTTCGGTAATTCGTATGGTATCACAGCTAGACTTTGCAAGCGTAAATTGAAAGGTGCCAGCAATTATCCTATTCGGTAAATCAAATTTGGTAACGTTTATAAAGCTATTATGTCCTGGAATTGTATCTTCTTTAAAATAAAGACAGTTCTTGTACCAATCACCGTATTCAGCCATACGGCCTATATCTGTATTTAAAAAATAGATGCCTGGTTTAGAAAAATTATCAATTGCAATAACAAAGTCTGTAAATGTTGAATCAGGTGTCTTTTGTATCCGTATACCATTAATATTAAAAGTCCCATTATTATAAGAAGGGTCATACCACCAAGTTAAATTTGGCTTTAAATCTCCTCTTCTGCCTTTTGGCAACCATACCTTTCCGTTAACTAAAAAGCCGCAGGTGTTTTTACCTTCTTGTGTCGCCACTGGCAATTCTTCTGTTAAGTGTGGTGTCGGAGGGGGAGTAAGTGTTTTTTTGCAACTGGCATTAATTAGCAACGGCAATAAAAAAATAAATAATAAATGTTTCATAATTAAAAGTTTTATTGGTTTATAATTTTATATCAAATCTTCCTTCGGTAATACTTATGGTATCACAACCTACCTTCGCTAGAGTAAATTGAAACATACCTGCAATTATTCCGTTTTGTAAATCAAATTTGGTAATGTTCAGAAAACTATTGTGTGCCGGAATTGTATCTTCAGTATAGTAAACACAATTTCTATTGTAATCGGAAAAAAGGGCTTTAGCTGTGTCATTATAGTTCAATCTATAAATGCCAATTCTGCTAACATTTGAAACACCTATACTAAAGCCTGTGAACATTGTACCTTCCTTGTCATCATATCGAAATCCATTAATATTAAAAGTCCCATTGCGGTACGCTGGATCATACCAACATTTTAAATTAGGGGAGCCATCTCCTCTTCTGCCTTTTGGCAACCATACTTTTCCATTAACTAAAAATCCGCATGTGTTTTTACCCTCCTGTGTTGCCGGTGGCAATCCTTCTGTTACTGGTGGCGGCGGGGGAGGGGTAATAGTTTTTTTGCAGCTTGCTCCAATAACAAAGGGAAATAAACAAACAAATAATATGTGTTTCATAATTAAAAGTTTAATTCGTTGGTATCATTTTTAATTTTTTAGGACTCAATTTTCCAAACTGATGGCAAAAAATTATTCCATAAAAAGTGTTTTTAATATTGATGTTCACATATAATTCCAAGCCGATGCCATAGAATCTTAAAGGCACCCAAAACATTTTAGCACTTATAGGAATTCCTATTCTATAAAACCTGATCTTTTCATAATAGTCAGGATCAAACCAACCGGGACCACCACTTGATAAATATTTTCCTCTTGTGATTCCTTCAATAAATCCTATACCTGCACTTACACTGCTGAAAAATTTGCCATTGATTAAAACTTTACCATAAGTTATATCTATACTGCTGATGGAATTGTTGGGATAAGAAGTACTAAAAAGATCGAATTCAATAACACTTCGTAGTCCTAAGGCATAAACATTTTTTTCTCTTTGTATTGCAAACTCACCTGTAACACTTATTCCATCATTCTCTTCCTGCAAAGGATATCCTGAGCCAAAACCTGCGCCTATTGTGAGACGGTAATATAATTCCTTATTCATTTTTAAAGAACCCTGAGCCTTTGATGGAATGAAAAAGAGGGAGGGTATTAAAATTTGAAACATCACATAAAACATTTTTTTGCAGATATTTTTTGTATGGCTTTGTGCTGGTTTCAACTATGATAATTTTCTTAAACAAAGCTAAACTGATACTTCTAAGATATAAATCGGAACTTTTACTGTAATAATTGCTATTTCATTCTTCAATTCGTGTATTAGTGTAAAATAGATTTATCAAACACATAAATTATTGTATTAGTTGAATTTGATTTTGCATCTTCTGTTTATATTTGAGTTATAATGAGCACACAAAAAAATTCGCAGGAAAGATTTTTTGAACAGCTAAAGAAAAAACTATCATCTGACACTCTTATTGCAAATGAGCTTGCGGCAGCATTAAACATCAGTACAAGCGAGGCATATAATAAACTGAAAGGAAACAGCAGCCTTACGCTGCAACAGTTAGAACTGCTTTGTAATAAATACCATCTGAATTTTGAAATAAAACCGCAGGCAACAATAAATACATGCACTGTAAAATTCACGTCTTTTCATACAGGCGATATTGACATTGGCAAATACCTGGAGTCGCTGAACAATGTAATGCATATGTTATCTACAGGCGGCATTCGTAAACTTAGTTGCGCCACTGACGATATTCCTTTTTATCATCTTTTTAAATATCCTGAACTGGCAGCATTTAAAATTCACTTTTGGAATAACCGTATTGTAAAAAATACGGGTAACCAAGGCGCAGCTTTTGATTTTAAAAAGGTAAACAAAAAATATATTCATACGGCGTACGAATTATATAAGATTTATCAATCCATTCCCTGTGTTGAAATCTGGACCAAAAGCCATTTGCTGATTACGATAGACCAGATAAGGTACGCTGCGGAATCGCATGTTCTTAAAGATAAAAATTTAGGCAGGCTATTATGCGAACAGTTAATTGCTACATTAAATGATATAGAAAGTTATGCGGTAAAAAGCAGTAAAACCGAAGATGGTAAAACCTTATTCGACTGGTATTTTTGTGATGTAGTAGGCAGCGTAACCTATCTTGCAGAAACTGCTGAAAAAAGATTTTGCTTTTTACGCTTTAATACATTTAATAACTTTCAATCTGACGATGAATTGTTATGTATGGAAGTGGATATGTGGCTTAAATCATTATTAAATGACGCTACAGGTTTTAGCGGGCATGCCAGTAAGCATAGAAATATTTATTTGCAGGAGGCGATTAAAACCTGCGAGGAATTGAGTAACATGTTTTAGCGCAAACTTAAGGCTGTTGTTTGCGTCCCGCCAACAACCTTTTCATTTTTGGTTGGGAAGGTGTCAACGAAATCAGTTAGTTGCATAAGAGGTATGAAGTATAAATTATTTTCATTGGCTAATTGAACTATTCAAATTTATTTTTTGCAGGATATTGCGCAGTAAAAAAGATGGTTAATAACTCAATTCTGCCGGAATTATTTGCTACTGCCGTTGGCGTCCTGCCAACGGCACTTCGCAATTGTCTGTTGGCGAGTGGGCCAACAACAACCCCGAATAAAAAGATTATTCTTTGCGATATTTTTTGCGGGGATTTCGTTTTGTATGAAAAATGGAGCTGATAAATATTTCCTGAGTACCCTTTTTTATTTTATACACAATTAAGTATGGAAAAAATTCAACCTTCGCTTCTCTGAAAGATTTATTGCTTTTATGTGAGTATGCCTTTGGATTTAAAGCAATCTTTTCTATTTTATTTCTTACAGCTTTAAGAAAGCGCTCACCTAATTCTTCTTGTTTATTTTGATACCAGGTGTAAGCATCATAGTAATCGTTGTATGCAAGCGGATGCAGGTGATAAGTATAGGTCACAATTTTTTGTGTTTCCTATTTTTATATGATTGCCTTACTTTATTTTCTGCTTCATCAAGTGTGATTCCTTTTACTTTACCTGTTTCCATCTCTGTAAAACGTCTGTCCATTTCAGCCATATATTCTTTATCATTCCACCATTCATCTTCCTGCACAAAAGTTTTTACAACATTCAATACAGCTTTTTGTTGTTGAGGATTTAGTTGCCCTAAATATTGAGTGATCTCATTTACCAATGGTTTAGCTGTGCTCATAATTTAGATATTTATACAAATTTACTTTTTTCAATAATGCCTTTATCTAAATAAAATTCTTTTTTAAAATGTGATGCTTACTTAATTCCATCTGTTGGTTGGCAGCTTAACAAACAAGTTGTCTGACACTAAAAATTTCTGTCACCTGACAATCATCTATTTCACTTTCCGCTCTCTTATAACAATATCATCTTTTCCTTCAAAATACTTTTTGTATTTATTATTTATTTCATTTGATTGTTCAATACCATCTATAAATAAACGACTGTTCCTGATCTCAACAGTATAATCTTTAGTAGTAATAATGCCATCATTCTTCAATTCGCCAAGCAAAGATTTTACCTCCGCATTATTCATTGCATTGCCATTATCATTTGTATTATCTACATCTACAGTATTGGTTTGTATGGGGTCTTTGCTGAACATTCTTGTACTATCTCCATTCATAAGCATTAAATTTTCCATTTTATGCTGCCTGTTATTTATAATTTTATCATGATGAATTTTAGCAAGGGTAGGGGCAATAACTAAAGAAACAATACTCATAAGTTTTATAAGAATATTCATTGATGGACCTGATGTGTCTTTAAATGGATCACCAACAGTGTCTCCGGTAACTGACGCTTTATGCGGTTCAGAACCTTTGTAATGAGTTTCACCATTTATAACAGCACCTTTTTCAAAAGATTTTTTTGCATTGTCCCATGCACCGCCGGCATTGTTTTGAAACATTCCCATTAAAACACCAGTTACCGTTGCACCTGCTAAAAACCCACCCAGCACTTCAGGTCCAAAAATAAATCCGATTATTAATGGAGAGCCTAATGCAATAGCCCCGGGTAACATCATCTTTTTCAAGGAAGCATTAGTTGATATTGCTACACATTTATCGTATTCAGGTTTACCCGTTCCCTCCATAATCCCGGGAATAGTTCTAAACTGCCTGCGGACTTCTTCAACCATAGCCATTGCAGCTTCACCCACAGCACGAATAGCCAGTGCAGAAAATATAAATGGAATCATTGCTCCTACAAATAATCCTGACAGAACATCTGCACGATAAATATCAATCCCGTCAATACCGGCTAATCCAACAAAGGCAGCAAACAAAGCCAGTGCCGTTAAAGCAGCCGAGGCTATAGCAAAACCTTTGCCTGTAGCAGCTGTAGTATTTCCTACCGCATCCAGTATATCAGTTTTTTCACGAACATCTTTTGGCAATTCACTCATTTCTGCAATACCTCCCGCATTATCAGCGATAGGTCCAAAAGCATCAATTGCCAATTGCATTGCAGTAGTTGCCATCATACCGGCTGCGGCAATGCCTACACCATACAATCCTGCACATGCATAAGAACCATAAATACCGGCAGCTAAAACTAACATAGGAAACAAAGTACTTTCCATACCAATCGCCAATCCACCAATAATATTTGTAGCATGACCTGTAGATGATTGTCGAATAATGCTCATTACAGGGCGCTTACCTATTGCAGTATAATATTCAGTTATTAAACTCATTAATGTACCTACAGCAAGGCCAACAGCTATTGCACCAAACACTCCGTTCTTTGTAAAATGGAAATTTCTTAATACCATATCTGTATCTGGTAGTAACCACATTACCAAAAAATAAGAAGCAATAGCAGTTAAAACAATTGAGCCCCAATTACCCATATTTAAAGCTTTTTGAACAGCAGTTGTATTTAATGGGGCTGATTCAGAGATCTTCACAAAGAAAGTTGCTATGATCGAAAATAATATTCCCATTGCAGCAATTAACATAGGCAATAATATTGGCGCCATACCACCAAATCTGTCATTAGAAAAAGTTTCTCTTCCCAGTACCATCGTTGCTAAAACTGTGGCAACATAGCTTCCAAAAAGATCTGCACCCATACCTGCAACATCACCTACATTATCACCTACATTATCTGCAATTGTTGCAGGATTACGTGGATCATCTTCAGGAATACCGGCTTCTACTTTACCAACCAGGTCAGCACCAACGTCTGCGGCTTTTGTATAAATACCACCGCCAACTCTTGCAAACAATGCAATACTTTCTGCACCTAATGAAAAACCGGTTAGAACTTCTATAGCTTTTTCCAAAGCAATTTTATATTGTTCAGTGCCTAATGTATAGCCCGAAACAAAAGACATATAAAGAATAATAAATAAAGTTCCCAGACCCAATACCGCTAAACCCGCAACACCCAACCCCATTACACTTCCTCCGGTAAACGAAACATTTAATGCCTTTGCTAAACTTGTACGGGCGGCTTGTGCTGTGCGAACGTTGGCTTTGGTTGCAGCTCTCATACCTATGTAACCGGCAAAAGCGCTAAAAAAAGCTCCTACAATAAATGCCAATGCAATGCTCCAATGGCTGTTGGCATTTGAATAGCCCATTATTGCCAGTAATAATGCACCTATAATAACGAAATATGAAAGTATTTTCCATTCGGCTTTTAAAAATGCCATAGCGCCTTCTGCTATGTACGCACTTATTTCCTGCATTCGGGGGGTTCCGGCGTCCTGTTTCGATACCCATGAAAACTTTATAAAAGTGTATAACAATCCAACGATACCCATTGCCGGAATTACATAAATCAAATTATTCATACGATTTTTACTTAATTTTTTGGGTGGCAAAAATAGGGTAAATACGTCTAAAAAGGTGAATTGATTTTGATTGTTGAAGTAAAAAAAATAATGAAGTAAAAAGTATTTGGGCAATCCTGTGTAACCAAAGTTACGGCTCGTGCCTTGCCTTACTT
This sequence comes from Chitinophagaceae bacterium, assembly GCA_050998315.1. Classification (GTDB taxonomy): domain Bacteria; phylum Bacteroidota; class Bacteroidia; order Chitinophagales; family Chitinophagaceae; genus Ginsengibacter. The sequence continues at coordinate 4,973 of JBPCQG010000456.1, read as the reverse complement.
TGTAACACAGGGCCGGGCTTTACACTGCAAGTCCTCTCCACAGAGCCTTTACACAAGCCTTCAGCTGTGGGCTTTCCGTTGCAATCCCTATTGCAGTAAAACATCAACTTTTTCTTCTTTGTTTATCAGGGGAATTCAATAAATACTTTTCAAAAAAATTTTCACTACTCAAAACTTCAATCTTCGAAAAATAAAAATCATCAACATCTTCCGTAATGATACAGTCACATTTATTTTCAACTGCTGAATAATATTCCAGCCCATCTTCAAAATCATTTACAGCAGGGTTATTAAGAGATTGCAGCACGGTAGATTTATTAGCTGCCGCAATATTTATATGGTCACATAAAATTTGTATCTTATTTTTCGCGGAAGCGCTTTTATATTTTTTCTCAGCAAAATAAAATGCAATGGCTAAACAAACAGGCGAAGTAAATAAAGTGAATTTGCTTTTATCAGCAAGACTGATTATCCTGGAAGTAAGAGTGAAAAGCGGATATTCTTTATTTAAAACAGAAACTAAAATATTCGCATCCAAAAAAACCCTCATTTTTTAGAATTGAAGTATTCAGCTTTAGCAGCGCTTCTTGTTCTTTTGGCTTTTGTTTGATACACAGCTTCTCCCTCAGCAATCTGGTTTACCCATTCTGAAATAGGAAAATCTTCTAAAGAATTGTAATTGTTTGCCGTAACTTTTTTTAATAAAAATTCTATTAAACGGGAAAGGCTGATGTTATTGTTTTCTGCATATTTCTTTGCTTTGGTAATAATGCTTTCATCAAAGCTTAAAGTGATCTTGTTATCCATAACTAGAATTTTAAAAACAAAGGTAATACTTTTATACTACAAATAAAATAATCTTATACGTATAACTATTTTTCTATCGTTTTAAAAGCTTCTCCTAAGCAATCAATTATATCGCCGGCAATCATTGCCTGCTGCGAATATTTTTCTGCGGCAATATCTCCGGCAAGGCCATGCAGGTAAACGCCCAATAAGCATGCGTGTAAAGAAGAATATCCCTGAGCTAACAACCCCGTAAGAACACCGGTTAACACATCACCACTGCCACCGGTTGCCATACCCGGATTACCGGTAGAATTGAAATATTTTTTTTTATCAGGTGTGGCAATTAAGGTATGATGCCCTTTTACAACTATGTAAATTTTATATTGATAAGATATTTTTAAAGCAAGTTCTACCCGTTCAGCATCTGTTCTGGTCTTCCCGAATAATCTTTCAAATTCCATAATATGCGGCGTTAATATTGACTCTGCAGGTATCGTTGTCAAGAGCTCTTTATTTTTGGAAAGGATATTTAAAGCATCTGCATCTATTACCATTGGTTTTTGAAAAGTTGAGAAAATATTCTTTAGTAAATCTTTATGCGTTTCATATAATCCCAGGCCGGGACCTAAGCCAATGGAATCAAATCTTTGTATATCCTCAACAGAAAAAATAAAGTCTTCACCAGCAATTTTTGTCATTGCTTCCGGTACACAAATTTGCATAATATTGTATCCAATACTTGCAGTATAAGCGGTCACTTTTCCGGCACCGGAACGTAAACATGCTTTTGCGGCTAAAACTGCTGCTCCCATCAGCCCTATACTTCCGGCAATCACACAAGCATGACCATAGTCGCCTTTATGAGAAAATGGATCCCTTGGCTTTAAAATTTTATTTATAAAAGCACCATCAATTAAACTACCTGTGGGATTTAGATCCATATTACTTAATTATTTACGAACATAAATAATTGATTACTCGAAAAGCTCCAGCTTATTTTTTGGTCGTCGTTTATCTAACCAATTAAATTTTTTAAGATACTTCTGATCCTCCGGTATTTGGCGTATCGGATATAGTTTGCCATGTACATCATTAACAAATTTCACTTTATCCAATTGCTGTTTTATAAAATACATGTCTATTACGGAACCGTCAGCACGATTCATTCCGGTAAAGTTGCTGTCTTTATCCTGCACGTAATAAATGCTTTCTGCAGGTGAGCCTTTAACTCTCATATAATCAATATCACCATTTTTAAAATACCCGTTAATTGTTTTTCCCGCAACCTGGTTATAAAATTCTGTATTTATTTTGTTTATCATTATTCCATTTTCAAAAACATACACACGCTCAACCTTTTTATTTTTTGTAAATAAAAAAATGGTATCACCGGTTACCTGGCTTGTACCATTCCAGATCACAGGATCATAAAAAAGGCGGAATACAGAATCGGCTTCTGAATAAAACATGCTGTCACTTACTGCCTGTAAAGAATCATTAAAAATTTTTACATTATGATATGCAAGAAAATATCTTATGGAAGTATCAGGCCTATCAAGATTAATAACTTTCGTTTTGCCAATTACTTTGAAATTTGAGTCATTATTTTTTGCTGCGATCATTTTAGCTGAATCAATACCGATTGCTTTAGGGACTGAATCCCTCTTTAAAGAAAAACTTTTTGTTGAATCAATTCTGATAGTTATTGGCACGGAGTCTTTCTTTACCGGAATACTTTTAGTGGAATCAATCCCGATAGTTATCGGTACGGAATTTTTCTTTGTAACAATATGTTTAGCTGAATCAATACCGATTCCTATCGTAACTGAATCTTTTTTAGAAATAACAGAATCTGTAAAAACTTTTTTGGTTAGCCCGGAAAACAATGTATCTCCTGAAATATAAGTTGTGTCTTTATCCTGCCAAAAAATCAATACAGGTTTTTTTGTGGCAAGAAAAGAATTATTCTTTTTGTCCACAAAAATTTGATTTCCTGTAACTATTAAGCGGCCTGCTGAATCTTTAATGATTGCATTGCCTTCTAATTGAACCTGCCCTGACTTATCATTAATAGCAATATTATTTGCCTGGTAAATACGTCCGCTGCTATCACTAACCAATGTGCGGTTACCAAAAAAAGCGTCCCCATTCTTCAGGTCATATGTTCCCTGGGTAGTAAATATATTTCCGTCTTTATTTTTTAGATAAGTAGGTCCGATAAAATTTAGTTTTTGTGTTTGCGTATTATATAGAAGTGAATCTGCTTTTATCCTGCTTTTCGGATCAACAACAGTAACCCTATTAATAAAATAAACATCTTTTGTATCCTCATAATAAATTCCCTGTGTGCTGGTGAGCACAGTGTTACCATTTACTACCGTACCACCATTATTGTACTTACCTATGGCTGTCGTTAAATTATATTCAAGATCCTGAGTTGTAAGCGTTGCTTTTTTGTCAGTGAGTTTTACATTTTTTTTAAATATGCAACTCTTTCATTTCCTAAATATTTAATGTATTGTGATGATGTAAAAAGGCTGTCTCCCTGATTTATATGAACATTGCCAAATGCCTCCATCGTGTTTAATCTTCTGTTAATAACGGCGCTGTCGCATGTAAATATTGTTGTGCCTTCATGGATCACAACATTACCCGATATGGTTTGTATCCTGGTAACAGAATCAATTTTTTTCTCACTTAATAAATTCCCCCGGATTATTTCAATGGTTCTTGTTGTGTCTGAAGATGTTGTTGAAGAGATTTGTCCGTAAGAAATATCAGTCTTAAAAATTATGACCAATAACCAAAAAAAGTGAAGAACCTTCCTCATTTAGTTTTTTCAGGAAGTTTTAAAGTATCATCTATTAATGGAGCTGTAATATAATTGCCTTTGTCCTTTTTACTGAAGACTGATATAGTTAAATATCTTTTGGGATGCACACGTATATCATCTAATAAAATATTTATTTTATTGCTTGTTCCTGCAAGATTATCATACAGTTTGGTGTCATTTAGTAATAAGCCAATGGAACCGCTATTACTGTTTATTTTAGCTATGCCTGCTTTTAATTGATTGGCTGCGCTGTCTAAAGTATTCAGGGTTTGCTGCAGATTGATATTTGCGAGGCTTGCGCTTGTTTTTTCTGCATTGCTCATAATATTATTGAGCTTGTCATTATTACCTATTAAATTAGTAGAAAAGTCATTTACATTATCCAGAGATTTTGACAAGGCTCCATTTTTTGGATTTAAAAGAGTTTGCAATGAAGCTGCTGAAATAGTAAATGATGCTGTAACAGTATTTAAATTTTCTATTACCCCCCTGATATTTTTTTTTGTATTGGGATCAAAAACATTTGTAACAATATGCAAAACAGAATCCAGTGATTTAACGGCATTTCTTACTTCATACAAAACAGGATTGATCATTTTTAATGCTTCATCAAAAGCACCGCCGCTAAGTGTGGTTAATAAAGTATCACCTGTTTTTAAATAGGTATTTGCGTTGCCTAATTTTATCTCTAAAGAAACACTGCCCAGCAAACTTGGGTTAATTACTGCTAATGAATTATTAGGTATTAAAACATCTTTTGTAAGCTCTACAGTTACTATAATTCTTTTTAGCAGCTTACCGCCATCAAGGTTTGCGATATGCCCTATTTGAAGTCCGTTAATTACAACAGGGTTCGAATTTCCCAGCCCCTGTATATCTTCAAACACGGCATAAACATATTTTTCTTTTTTAAAAAAACTTTTCCCTTTTAAAAAATTAAAACCCAGTATCAGCGCTAAAACTCCAACAACGGCAAGAATCCCGATTTTTGTTTCGTTATTAATTTTCATAATATTTTTTTTTGGTTGATCGACTGATCTGATCTTGATCAACACATTTTTACTATGTACGAAAATAGTAAAAGTTTAATTGTTATAAATTCCGATTTAATTTACCGGCCGGATAGTGAAAGAAGCTTATCAATTATTTATTTTGAAGTGGTCTCGGTGTTTTGATCAGCGGTTTTAGGATTTTCAACCTGGTCCTTATATTTTTTAATTGCTTTTGCAATAGCCTCAGCAATTTCCTGTTGTCCCTTCTCACTATTCAAATAACGTTCATCATCAGGATTTGCAATAAAACCGGTCTCTATTAAAACAGCAGGCATTTGTGTAGCCTGTAAAACCCATAT
>JBPCQG010000426.1:0-3523 GCA_050998315.1 Chitinophagaceae bacterium | reverse complement strand
GATCATCCGTTTCCGAGCCCAACCAGGTTTGTGCAAGCTCCTGTTGTACATAAAAATCCTATGCAAAGGAGACCTGCATCACATGCAAACTTTAGGAGAACAAGAGGATGGAGTCAGAGCAGGTAATTAAACTGAAAAAAAATTCCTATTGAATTGCCGGTCACTTTATTGAACGGCATTTTTCTTTTTGAAACGATTTTGTAATTTGTTAGTGAATAATTTTTTACTTTCATTATTGCAATTGACTTTTTTATGGGAAAAAAAGATAACCGGGTAGATGCATATATTGCCAAATCCGCCCCTTTCGCTCGGCCAATACTAAATCACCTCAGAGAATTGGTTCATACGGCTTGCCCTGAAGTGGAAGAGACTATTAAATGGAGTTTTGCCAGTTTTGATTATAAAGGTCCTTTTTGCAGTATGGCTGCCTTTAAAGAACATGCTGTATTCGGGTTTTGGAAAGCTGCCTTAATGAAGGATGCAGATAAGATGAAGGATAACCAGCAAAATGCAATGGGTCATGCAGGTAAAATTAAAAGCCTTTCAGACCTTCCGCCTGATAAAATTTTGATCAGTTGGATAAAGGAAGCTGCAAAACTAAATGATGATGGAATAAAACTCCCGCCACGTAAAAAAACAGAAAAGAAAGATCTTGTAATCCCCGATTATTTCACGAAGGCCTTGAGTAAGCACAAGAAAGCGCAACAAGCCTTTGATGCTTTTAGTCCTTCACACAAAAGAGAATATATCGAATGGATAACAGAAGCAAAATCCGAAGAAACAAGAAACAGGAGAGTGGGTATGGCTATAGAATGGATCGCTGAAGGTAAAGGGCGCAATTGGAAATATGAACGTAAATAAAAAAAAGCACCTGTTTTAGTACAAAGTGCCGCCAATATATAACACATTCAAAAGTCTTGCCTCATGGAGATTAAATTGGGCTTTATTTTGCTTTTGCTAATGCTGCCTGACCAATCATATTATCCATTACCTTAATTGTTTCATTAATATAAATATCGCCGCTAACTCTTTTTAGCCACAGCTTATTTCTATCAGTTTTATCCTTATCTACCTGAAGATTTGCCATGTCCTGTGCAGAATTAGTTACATTCAGTTCGATCTTTAATTTATTAAGACTATCCAATTGCTTGGCTGTTGTCCGCAATTGTTTAAGCTCCTCCCTGTATTTCTGAATATTTAATGAGTAAGACTTATCACCATTTTTTTCGAGCAACTTAGTTCCGTTTTTAATCATTTTGAAAGTGGTGTCACTGTTTAGTTGCAGATTGGTTTTATTAATTAAAGAACGAACATCATAACCCGGGTTCCATGGGGTATAATTCGCTTTTGAAATTACATCCCAGGACAAAGCATCAGGATTATCTTTTTCACGAATTTTTATATACTCTAATCTATCAGGAACAACTATATCAGGGGTAACACCTTTTAATTGTGTTGCGCCGCCATTTATCCGGTAAAATTTTCTAAAAGTAAGTTTTATGTTGCCTAACCCATCAGGTGCCGGTTTTTTAAAAAAGATATTTTCTGCTTCAGGATCTAAAGAAACATCTCTCTGTACAGTTCCTTTACCGTAGGTAGAAGAACTGCCAATTACAATTCCACGATTATAATCCTGTATCGCCGCAGCAAAAATTTCAGAAGCAGAAGCACTTAATTCATCCACCATAACAGTTAAGGGTCCTGTATATAAAACACCTTTGTCCCTGTCATTTAAAACCATTGGTTTTTCATCCCGGCCTTTTACCTGGCAAATAGGTCCATCCTGGATAAATAAACCCGCCATGTCAACCACGTCATATAATGATCCGCCTCCATTTCCACGTAGATCCATAACAATTCCCTCTACATTTTCAACTTTTAATTTTTCGATCTCCTTTGCTACATCTACTGCACATCTTCTGCCCTGGGGATCATCAAAATTTGCATAGAATTCAGGAAGATAAATATATCCGATCTTATGTGTTCCATTTATGATAGCGCTCTTTACAAAAGTTTCTTCAAGATTTATTTTATCTCTTAACAGACTTACTACTTTTGTTGATCCATCAGGCTTTTTTAAAGTAAGTTTTACTTCCGAGCTTTTCTCAGAGCCCCTTATTAATTTAACCGCATCCGTTACTGAATAACCCGTTACATCAACAGGGTCTCCCTTAGCCTGTGCTATTTTTATTATTTCATCCTCAACAATTATATTTCCTGATTTCCAGGCCGGACCTCCTGTTACCAAACTTGCAATTTTTATTTTGCCATCATCTTCTTTTAATTGAGCGCCAATACCATAAAAAGTACCACTCAATAATTCATCAAAAGATCGTTTATCAACAGGCGCAAAATAAGTTGAATGAGGATCCATAGTACTTGTGATGGCATTAACAAAATCACTGAACATTGCATCAGGTTTATTATGCGATATCAAGGTTGCAAAATAGCGGTCCATCTGTTTTATTACCTGCTGCCTTGCTTCTCTTTCCAAAGTACTGTCTGCTTTTGCAACATACCCGGCTTTGCCAATATTTTTTTCTCTTTCATCAACAAGGTCAGAATACCTGCTGAGAACAAAATATTTTAGACGCTTTCTTCCGTAATCATTTCTATCCGCCTCTGTTTTGGGAAATGTTCGTTTATCACCATCCATTAAAATAGTTTCATCCGAAGTAAATGTGAATGGCCGGGAAAGAATTTGTTTATAGGATTTTATTATTTCATCTAAACGGGTAACATATAAATTGTTGATAGCATAGTAAGATTCCAGATTAGTTCCATGAATTTCATCATCGATCTTTGCTTCATATTTTTTAAATCCATCTATATCTTTTTGCAGGAAGATGAACTTATCGGGATCAAGATCATCAATATATTTTTTAAAGACGAGTTTTGAGAAATTATCATCGATAGTTTTCGGACTATAGTGCCCCTGTTCCAATACTATACCTACGTTACGAAGTATTTTTTCATTTTTGGTTCTGGGGTTATCATTAATTCCATCGCCTCTCCCCATCGTTTTAAACGTTACAAATATTCCGGTGCCGATCAATAAAATTAATATTGGAAGAAACTTTTTACTCATGATAAATTTCATTATGTTGTACATACGTAAAAATAAAACAAATTGACTTTGATAAATGAAAGTACTTTGTTTAATTAACAAAGGTTTTAAAAATATGATGTATGGCAGTATTGCCAATGCTTAACGCTCTTTAAAATTAATTAGTATAATCTTAAAGGTTAATGGCAAGTGAACATTAATAAATTGTATGCGCTATTGAAAATAATAATAATTTTTTTATAAGATAAAAAAATCCCAAACAATTGTTCAGGACTTGGGTGGATGAGGGGGCTCGAACCCCCGACCCTCAGAATCATCCCGAAATTTCGGGACTTCTAACCAACTGAGCTAATTCGCCAGTTAATTCGGACCTTTCGGAATCAATAAGTTTTTGCAAAAATATTTTGCTCTTTTGCTTCTTAATAAATTTTTCTAATCTTATGGCATCAACTTCAT
>JBPCQG010000290.1:0-11339 GCA_050998315.1 Chitinophagaceae bacterium | reverse complement strand
GATTTCTGATGGCTATTTTAAAATAATTTTTTATCATAAAAAAGATTTTTACTCGGTTCGTAACGGCTTAACGGGGTTAGACAATGCAGTTTTAATGGATTGAAAACTTACTGTGATAAAAGCAACGACTAAAGCTGCTATGGCTGAAAGAGCAAACACCCACCAGCTGATATTTACACGATATGGAAAATCTTCGAGCCATTTATTCATTGCCCACCATGCAACAGGAAATGCTAATAATGACGCAATGAAAACCGGTCGCAGAAAGCTTTTGGATAACATGGCAACAATTCCTGTTACGCTTGCACCAAGTACTTTTCTTATACTTATTTCTTTTTTTCTCACTTCGGCGCTAAAAGCTGCTAAGCCAAATAATCCAAGACATCCAACAAAAATTGCCATCACAGTGAATATCCAAAGGAGAGAACTCAGCTTATCCTCTGCCTTATACATTTTATCAAAATTCTCATCCAAAAAATTATAATCAAGCGGATATTCAGGAGAAAACTTATTCCAGGCAGATTTAATAAAAGCAATTGTACTGGCAAGATCAGCAGTCTTAACTTTTACTGCAACTTTAGCTACAAACTGCGGATAAATTTGTAAAACTGCAGTGCTTACTTTTTCATGAAGATTTTTATAATGGAAATCTTTTACTATCCCAATCACCTTTCCTTTCTTAACAGGATTTACTGAATCAGGTATCCATTTATCCCATAAAATATCCTGCCCTATTGCTTTTTCAGGCGTTCCGAATCCTAATTCTTTAACTGCAGTCTCATTAATAATAAAAGCTTCATTAACACCTGTTGCGTATGATTTGGAAAAATCTCTTCCCGCAACTAATTGTAAACCCAATGTTTTTATGTAATCATAATCCACAATAAACAGGTCGGCTGTATGTTCTTTTACACCATCTTTTTCCGGTACTTTAACTCCGTCTCCCGCCAAAATATCCCCCGGTAAACCATAGCCTGCGGTTACAGAAACAATTCCAGGCGAACGCAATAATTCTGCTTTAAATGGTTCTGGATTCTTTGTAATATCACCACGTGTGCTGAAATAAACAATCTGATCTTTATTAAATCCTAAATCTTTTTTGTGCAGATAATTTATTTGCCTGTAAACAATTGTGGTGCAAATAATCAATAAAGCAGATAAGGCAAATTGCACTACTACCAATCCTTGTCGTAAAATGGAAGAAGAGCCTGTACTGCTGCTGAAAGGTTTTAGTCCCTTTAAAACCCTGATAGGTTGAAAACCGGATAATACCAATGCAGGATAAATACCGGCAAGAACTCCGATTAATATGGCCGCTCCCAAAATTAAAAATGCTAAAACGGGATTTAAAAAAAGATTAAATGAAATTGCTTTATCGGTAAAATTATTTAGTGAGGGCAGCAACAATGCAGTAGCTAAAACTGCAATAACAACGGAAATAAAAGAAAGTAAAATAGTTTCACTTATAAATTGTATGATGAGTTGCCTGCGGCCTGCGCCGATAACTTTTCGCACACCAATTTCTTTTGCTCTTTTGAATGAGCGTGCTGTAGCAAGGTTGATAAAATTAAAGCATGCGATAACCAAAACAAATATTGCAATAATGGAAAGCCCCTTTACATAATCAGTATTCCCTCTTTTTGCATTATCAAATACAAAATCAGCAGACTTAAGATGTACATCTTTTAACGGTTGAAGAAAAGGCACATAAGTAAATCCTGTTTCTTTGTTTTTCGGATCTATTTCTTTTTTTACAAATTGCTGAAACTTAGTTTGCAATTGTTGAGCATTTGCTCCCAATTTTAATTTTACATACGTGAAGAACTGCTGCCATTGCCATTTTTCCATCCTGTCTTTTGGTATTCGTGCAGACGATAATGGCCTGATCAAACTGAAATCAAGATGAAAATGCTGCGGTATGTTAGCCATTACACCTTTCACAGCATAATCAGTTTTATTTATTTTAATGGCTTTACCTATTGGATCAACATTACCAAAATATTTTTTAGCAATATCCTCAGTTATCACCACTGATGAAGGCTCCATGAGCGCCGTAGCAGGATCACCTTTTAAAAACTTTAAAGGAAACATGCTGAAGAAAGTAGAGTCGGCGATAAGCCCTTTATCCTCGTATTCTTTTATTTCATTTACTTCTAAAAGCATTTTACCACTGAACATTAGTACCCTTGTTGCATTCTCCACTTCAGGATAATGCTGTTGTACATAAGTTGCAAACATGGGCGACACAACTGCCATAGAAGTAGTTCCTGTTTTGTCAGTTCTCTTGGTGTAAAAACGATTAATATTTTCTCCGCCTTTTATAAACTTATCATATTGCAATTCATCCCAAACAAATAAACCAATGATAAGGCACCCTGTGATTGCTATTGATAAGCCTGCAACATTTATCAATGTGAAACCTTTGTAGCGTACCAAATTTCTAAAGGCAACTTTTAAATAGTTTTTTATCATAAAAAAAATTATGCTGTTTTAAATTTTTAATGCTTTTACTTCTACCTACTACTTGTGTATTAATTTACCATGAGATAAGATCACTTTATGTCCCGCATTTCCACTATAAATTAAATTAGCACCACTGCTCACATTTCCAAGCAATGAATCTTTTACGATTAAAGTACAATACGAGTGATAAGAAATATTAACTACTGACCGGTTTGTCATTAACTCATTACCGAATAATTTACTTTCTCCTGATACCTGTATCCATGTATATTTTGCTTGTGCTGAAATGGTTGCAATAGATTTACCCGAAACATTAATATCTAACGAATCCAAATTTGAAAAGCCTTTTATTATAGATTCTGTTCTTCCATTTAGGTTAATGCTTTTAAGATCAGGAAGGTGAATCATAATTTTCAAATCCACTTTACTCTTATAATCCTCTTCCTTTCCTACATAATGCAGTTGCAACGTATTATTTTTAACTAAAGGCGTATATCTATCTCTTTCAATTTTATTTCCAATTATTGATACATTATATTGATTCCTCTTTGATATTTCTACGGTAAATCCTTTTCCAATATTTATTTTATTAAAGTCTCTCAAATGATAATACTGGGTATCTTTTAATTCACTGGTAGATTGAAAATTTTCCCTGAAAGACGAATGGTACACCTCAAAATGTTTAGAAACTACAAATAGTGATGCAACAGTAAATGATGCAAAACAGATATGGTTAAAATTGTATATCATATGTTTATTTTTAAATAAGCGACAACTATAATTATTCTGTTCTTAAATTCTTTACCGGGTTTGCCAATGCAGCCTTTATCGCCTGCGAACTCACCGTTATCAATGCTATTATTAAAGAAAGTAAACCGGCAATTAAAAATATCCACCAGCTTATATCTATTCGATAAGAGAAATCCTGCAGCCATTGTTTCATGAAATACCATGCTATAGGAGAAGCGATTACAAATGCAATAATGATTAAGATGATAAATTCTTTAGAAAACAGGTACACCACATTTTGAACCGTTGCGCCAAGCACTTTTCTTATTCCTACTTCTTTAATCCGTTGCACAGCCATAAATGAAGCAAGTCCATACAACCCAAGACAGCTTAAAAAAATAGCAATACCTGCAAAGATTTTATAGAGAACAGAAAGCTGCCTTTCCTGTTTATAAAAGGTGGCTATTCTGTCATCAAGAAACTGGTATTCAAAAACGTATTCGGGATAAACACTTGTCCAAAGTTTTTCTATTGAAGCAATTGTAGATTGCATATTCTGTTGCTGCATTTTTATATTTATCGTTCTGTAAGTATTTTTATTATTGCCGATTATAACCGGCGACATACCTTGTTGCAATGATTGGGAATGAAAGTCTTTAATTACACCAACAATAGATGCTTTTACCTCCCCATCCCACATATCAATCTCTTTGTTCAGCGCTTGCTCCGGATTATTTATTCCCGCACTTTTTAGAAATTCCTGGTTTACAAGTATCTCTGTAGCTGTATCACCCTCTTTATAGTTTTTGCCTGCAATAAGCTGCAGTTTGTAGGTGTCTAAGTAATCTGCGTCGGCCCATTTAAGGTTAGCAGAAAAGTCCACGTTTTTATCAGCATTTTTAAATTTGAAATCAGAGTACCAATTACCAAAATGTGCGGGGGATGCAAAACTAAAACTAACCTTCCTGATTTCAGGTTTTTGCAACAGGCTCGATTTTAAATAATCTATTTTGCTTCTGCCAAGGCTGTCTGCCGGAATAGAAACATTTATTATTGCATCTTTATTAAAACCCAATGGTGCATTTTGAAAATAATTCATTTGCTGAACTATTATGAGTGTACCGATTATTAATGCCTGGGCAATGATAAACTGCCCAACTACAAGCCCACGCCTTAATGAAATTCCCTTTGTACTCCCCGCAGCAAGTTTACTTTTTAGCGCTGTTACGGGGTTGAACCTTGACAATACAATTGATGGATAAAATCCTGAAAGAATAATAACTGCAACTGTAATAACTAATAAGAAAAGAAGAATGACAGGGTTTTGAAATAAATTAAAAGATAGCGGAAGATCTAAAACAGATTTTATAAAAGGCAGTGAAGTGATAACTATTAATAATGCAATTACTACTGCTCCCAAAGTTATCAAAGTTGTTTCGCTTAAAAATTGAAAACGGAGCTGACTCTTATTGCTTCCCAATACTTTTCGTATGCTTACTTCCTTTGCCCTGTTAACGGATTGGGCAGTTGATAAGTTGATGAAGTTAACACATGCTATCAGCAAAATAAACAGCGCTATAATCTTAAGTGTATTGATCAGTTCTTTTGATATTGTTCGCTCCAAAAAATTTCCTGCAATGGGATCGTAGTGTACTTCTTTAATGGATTGTAATAACTGACCTGTAGTGGCTGCCCGATCTGCCGGACGATACTTTTTTACAAAAGCCGGAAATTGTTTATTAAAGTTTGCTGCGGTTAAATTTTCTGGCAGAAGAACATAGCAAACATGATTACTGCTTACTGTAACCCAATCGTCAGAACTGCTAACAAATGTTTTGTAAGAGGTAACTGCTTTGAATTGGAAGTCAGTGTTTGAAGGGATGGTTGCAAGTACTCCAGTTACCTTAAGCAGTTTTTTATTATTACGCTTAATAGTTTTACCTATTGCTTCTTTCCATGAACCAAAATACTTTTCAGCAGTTTCTTTTGTTAGAACAATTGTGTTAGGTTCACTTAATGCTTCCTTCGCATTTCCATAAAGCCATTCAAAATCAAAAATTTCAAAAAACTGTGGCTCAACAAAATATACTCCCTCTGCTTCTTTAAATTTTTTAACCGCACGCTCACCCTTTTCATCCATTACTGATAATAAAGTATTATCATCAGAATAAATGGCTGCCACTTTTTCCAATTGTGGAAAATCGCTTCTTAAAGTTGCAGGTAAAGGAAATGGAACACCTGCGCTATAATTAGTTCCCGAAGGATCTTTAAATTCTGTAAGCACTCTGTGTATTCGATCCTTCTTTGTATGAAATGTATCAAAGCTTGTCTCGAATTGTATAATCAGGAATATCACCAGGCATACCGCAATCCCCACCCCAAGACCCAGTGTATTTATAGCAGTATAACCTTTGTTTTTTGAAAGATTGCGAAGGGCAACTTTAAAATAATTTTTTATCATGGTAATATTTTTATTCTGTTCTTAAACTTTTTACAGGATTTGCCAATGATGCCTTTATTGCCCGATAACTCACAGTTATCCATGCAATAATTATTGATATAAGTATAGTTAATAAAAATATCCCCGCACCCAGGTGAATACGAAACGTGTATTTCTGCAACCATTGGTGCATAAAATAATATGCGACTGGCGCAGCTATTGCAAAGGCAATAATAATAAGTATTGTAAATTCTTTAGATAATAGGTAAACAATATTGCGGGCAGAAGCGCCAAGTACTTTTCGAATACCAACCTCTTTGGTTCTTTGTACAGCCATAAAAGAAATCAAGCCATACAAACCAAGACAGGAAATAAAAATAGCGATGGCTGCAAAAATTTTATACAACCGTGATAGTTGAGCTTCCTGTTTATAAAAGTCAGCGATCTTTTCATCAAGAAATTGATATTCGAAAATATACTCAGGATAAATATTATTCCACAGCTTTTCAACAGAAGTAAGTATTTGCCTGGCTTTATCAGGCTGAATTTTTAAACCTGCTACCTGATAAGTTCTTTTCCATGTACTCATTACTACAGGAACAATTGGATCACGCAGGGATTCTGAATGAAAATCTTTAACTACCCCAACAATTGGCGCCACCATTCTTCCACCCCAAAAATTTAATTTTTTACCTATTACCTCCTGTGGATCATGTACGCCTAATTTTTTTACAAAAGTTTCATTAACAACAAATTCTTTTACAGTATCACCCGGTAAATACATTCTACCTGTTTTAAGTTGCAGATTATATGTTTTAAAGTAAGCAGTATCAGCCCATTTAAAGCTGGCAGAAAATTCAGAGCTTTTAACAGCATTATTATATTTAAAATCACTGTACCAGCCGCCATTATCTGCAGGACTTGCAAAACTGAAACTAACATTTTTAATTCCCGGTTGTTGCACCAGTTTATCTTTTAATACATCAAGTTTTAAGGCATTCAAACTATCCCCGGGTAAAGGCACATTAATAATCGCCTCTTTATTAAATCCCAAATCTGCACTTCGGAAATAATTCATCTGGCTCACTACTACCAATGTGCCTATAATGAGCACCTGTGCAATTACAAATTGCAAAACCACCAGGCCTCTTCGTAAAGTAATGCCCTTACTTGTTTTACCTGCAATTTTGCTTTTTAATGCATTGATAGGATTATAGCCCGATAAAATAAGGGCAGGGTATAAACCGGAAAGCAGAGTCACGAAAACAAATGCGGCAATTAAAAAAATAATTAACTGAGGAGTTTTAAAAATGCTGAGTGATAATTTTATTTCAAGAAGATTATTTAATAATGGAAGACTGGTGGCAGAAATAAGTACAGCCACAAGTATCGAGAAAAAAGTGATAAGCCCGGTTTCACCCATAAACTGAAGCATTAATTGATTGCGACTGCTGCCCATTACTTTTCTGATACCAACCTCTTTAGAACGGTTGATGGCTTGCGCAGTTGCCAGATTAATAAAATTTACACAGGCAATGATCAAAAGAAAAACTCCTATCAGGCTTAATACGTTGATAAGGTCTTTACTAAATGTTTTATTTGTGAAATTACCGAAGCGACTATCATAATGAATTTCACCAAGTGGCTGAATACTCAAGCCGTCTTTTACATATTCAGCAGGTTTATATTTTTTTACAAAACCGTTAAGTGAGGACTTAAATTGTTCGGCTGAATAATTATTGGGGAATAAAACATAGCAGTTTGCTCCGCCGGATACGCTAATCCAGTCAGTTAATTGACTGCTCATGTTTGTGCTTTTTAAAGTTGAATAAGAGATAACAACTTTTAACGGAAAATCTGTGTTGGCAGGGATATCATCCAAAATTCCCGTAACTTTTAATGGATATTTATTATTGAGTGTAATTGATTTACCAATAGCGGATGTCCAGTTGCCGAAATATTTTTCTGCGGATTCTTTACTAAGTAAAACAGTATTGGGATCAGATAAAGCAGTTTTAATACTACCGGCTAAAAGTTTAAAATTAAATAGGTCAAAGAATTGCGGCTCACTAAAAAACACTCCGGTTACTTCTTTAAAATTTTTTGAAAGCTCATTATCTTTTGCAGGAACTGTTATTTGCTCATCCCGGGTTCCATAGATGGCAGCAACGGTTTTTAACTGAGGAAAATCATTTCGCAAAGCATTGGCAGTAGGAAATGGAACGCCTGAAGAATAATTTATTCCTTCCGGGTTTTTAAACTCAGATACTATACGATAAATATTTTTTTTATTGGAATGAAAAGAATCGAAGCCTGTTTCTAATTGTATTATCAAAAAAAGTAACAGACATGCTCCTATTCCTACTGCCAAACCAGATGTGTTTATAAAAGCATAGCTTCTATTTCTTTTCAAATTTCTAAAAGCGATTTTGAAATAATTTTTTATCATAAAAGAAATTTAAATTTGTGATTTTATAATTATCACTCATGATCTCAATTCACTACTTGCTACTTGCTACTCACTACTCACTACTGAACTATTCTGTTCGTAAACTTTTTACAGGGTTTGATATAGCTGCTTTAATTGCCTGAGAACTCACAGTGAGTAAAGCGATGATAAATGCAACAATACCCGCCACAGCAAATACCCACCATTCAATATTAATTCGATAAGCAAAATCCTGCAGCCATTTATTCATCCCCCACCATGATACCGGGAAGGCAATAATTAATGCAATAATTACTAATCGTAAAACTCCTTTAGAGAATAGAAACATTATACTGCCAACACTTGCACCTAACACTTTTCTGATGCCGATTTCTTTTACTCTTTGTTGAATAATAATTGAAATAAGCCCGAGAATTCCCAGGCAGGCAATGAAAATACTAAGGCTGGCTGCAATATTTGTTACCCTGCTTAACTGCAGTTCAGTTTTATAAATTTTTGAAAAATGTTCATCTAAGAAAGAATATTCAAATGGGCGGTCGGTAATTATTCCCTGCCAGGAAGACTTAATTAATTCTATTGTATTAGAAATATTTCCCGGTTCTACTTTTACTGATATTTCTTTAAAGGAAGAGCCATAGGATAATAACATTGGTTCAATCTTGTTTTTCAAAGAACTAAAATGAAAATCTTTAATTACGCCAACTATTTTACCCATTGGATTGGTGGGTGATCCAAATCCTAATTCCTTTCCGATTGGATTATCCCATCCCATTTCTTTTGCCATCGATTCGTTGACGATGTAAGTTTGTCCCTGATCAGAAGTAATATTCTTTGAAAAATTTCTTCCATCAATGAGTTTCAACTTATACATGGGAATAAATCTTTCATCAACTCTTAGAAATGCTACATTTGCTTCCTTTATCTCACCAGACCGACTTTCATATTTAGTATATCCCTGGTTGTATTCAGTACCCAACCGCTGTCCGGAGTAACTAACTTCTTTTACGCCTTTGGTATTTAACAGCTTATTCTGCAATACTTCTTTCTTAGTGTTTGCCTCGTTACTTGCGGGCAGTATAAGTACCTGTTCTCTATCAAAACCAGGATCCTGCTTTTGCATATAATTCAGTTGGCTGTTTACCAGCAAAGCAGCAATAATTAAAACAATAGCAATTGCAAATTGACCTGTGACTAAAATATTACGGACGGGGAATTTTTGGTTTGGCTCAAATACTTTTCCTTTTAATACTCTGATAGTTTTAAAAGAAGCAATATAAAAAGATGGATATAATCCTGCTAAAACACTCAGCACTATTGCAGTTCCATAAAATATAAGTAAATAAATAGGCTGAACAAATGATGCAAATTGTATAGAACGATCAGTGAGTTGGTTTAAAAAAGGTAAGGCAGCAGACGAAAAAAGCAAAGCCAATATAAAGGAGAGAAATGTAAGAAATACAGTTTCACTAATAAACTGAAAGGCAATACTGCCTTTACTTGCACCAACTGTTTTCTTTATACCTACTTCCCTGGCTCTTGTAGCCGATGATGCAATTGACAAATTAATAAAATTGATAAAAGCAATAACCAGGATAATTATCGCTAACACAATAAATACTGAAATATAAGAGCCATTAAAGCTTTTGAAATTAAAGATGTCCTGTGCTAGTTCAGCTGACCCATGGTGAATTTTGTTCAAAGGCTGCAGGTATAATTTATAACCTTTTACCTGTTCAGGAGTAATCAAATGTCTGGCTAAGTAAGCAGGAAAATTTGTTTCCAGCTCAGCCGGATTTGCACCCTGCTTTAATAATAAATAAGTTATGGAATTATTCTCTCCCCAGTTTTCTTTGTAATCATCATTTATGGTTACTATTGAAAATACAGCATCAAACTGCACATGACTATTTTCAGGTAGGTCTTTAATAATTGCATTTACTTTGAAAGGCGTAGTATCCCTAAGAAAAGTTTTGCCAATCACATTTGAGGTACCAAATATTTTTTTTGCAGAACTTTCTGTAAGTACGGCAGTATTGGGTTCCAACAGTGCTGATTTTACATTTCCCTCAATCGCATTAAAATCAAAAATTTCAAAAAAAGCCTGGTCTGCCCAAAATGCCTGGCTTAATACCAGTTTCTTATCTGAATTACTTATCTGTCTTTGAGAGGAGGGAAACAATCTTACAAAATCCTCCACCTGAGGAAAATCTTCCTTAATGGTTGGCCCCATCGGAAACATGGTGAAAGCAACTTTTATAACAGATGAGCCGGGAAAATCCTGTACTTCATTTACCCGGTATATGCGATTTGCCTTAGTGTGCATTCCGTCCCACCGGCTATCGTACTTGATAAAAAATACAATAAGAAGACAAACTGTTACTCCTACAGATAGTCCAAATATATTAATGAAAGCATTTAGCTTATTTTTTGAAAGATTTCTCCACGCTACTTTGAAATAATTTTTTATCATAAAAGAAATTTTAATTTGTGATTTATAATTATCACTCATGAACTCAATTCACTACTTGCTACTCACTACTCACAACACACTACTGAACTATTCTGTTCTTAAACTTTTAACCGGGTTAGATAAGGCAGCCTTTATAGCCTGAAAACTTATAGTACCTAAAGCGATTATTGCAGAAAGTAAACCTGCCATCAAAAACACCCACCATGATATGCTTGTACGATAAGCAAAATCCTGAAGCCATGTGTTCATTGCATACCATGCAATGGGAAAAGCAATGATTGCAGCAATTACAACTAACTTTAAAAAATCTTTTGAAAGCATGGCCACTATGTTGCCAATGCTGGCTCCCAATACCTTTCGGATGCCGATCTCTCTTGTACGTTGTTGTGTGCTGTATGCTGCCAAACCCAGTAAGCCTATGCAACCGATAAAAATTGCAAGCACTGAAAACACGGTGAATACACTTTGTGTAGTTTGTTCCGCATGATATTGCTCCGCTAAATTTTTATCAAGAAAGGAATAATGAAATGGACGTTGTGGAACAAATTGTTTCCACTTTGTTTCAACTGCTGCAACAGCAGATGCAAAGTTATCAGCCTTGATGCGTACAGCGGTTTCATTCATAACACCTCCAAACTTGGCAGCGTTTGCTATTACAAGAGGTGTTATTTTTTGATGTAATGATTGAAAATGAAAATCTTTAATCACGCCTACAACAGTATATTCATACTTTGTTATGCCATCAGGATGATTAAAAATAGGATCAGGACTTGTGAGGCGTGTACCTA
>JBPCQG010000259.1:0-14189 GCA_050998315.1 Chitinophagaceae bacterium | reverse complement strand
GCGAAGGAACTAATCTTGAAGTAACTCCACATATTCTAAATAAAAAATCAAAATCAGACATAGATGAAAGCAGTGATACTTATGATACAGTAGATTGGCTCATAAAAAATATTGAGAACAATAATGGGCGTGTGGGTATATCCGGAATTTCTTATCCTGGTTTTTACGCTACTGCATCATTGCCCGGCGCTCATCCTGCAATAAAAGCTGTAAGCCCACAGGCACCGGTAACTGATGAATTTATTGGTGATGATGCTAACCATAACGGCGCTTTTTTCCTACTGGATAATTTTGACTTTATGAATGATTTTGGTAAAGAAAGAGATGGGCCGGTTAAGGATTACGGATCAGAAATTTTCAGCACAAATCGCAAAGATGCATACAAATTTTTTCTGGATCTTGGTCCGCTAAAAAATACGCAGTCAGCAAAATATTTTAACCATAGAAGCTATATCTGGAACGAGTATCTAGCCCATGATATCTACGATGAATACTGGAAGTCAAGAAACATCCGGGAGCATTTAAAAAATATAACCATTCCAACTTTGGTTGTAGGTGGTTGGTTTGATGCTGAAGATCTTTTTGGTGCATTGCATACATACGAAGCAATTGAAAAACAAAGTCCCAAAAATAATAACAGGCTGGTAATGGGACCCTGGACGCATGGTGCATGGGCATCCGGCGAATGGACAAAATTCGGAACGTATGATTTTAAAAGCAATACAAGCAAATATTTTCAGGATTCTTTAGAGGTTAAATTTTTTAATTTTTATTTAAAAGACAAAGGAGATTTTAATGTACCGGAAGCTACCGTTTTTGAAACAGGAAGTAATCAATGGAAAAGCTTTACTACATGGCCCCCCAAAGAAGTGAATTTTAAAAGTTTGTTTTTTGGATCAGGTGAAAAATTATCTTTTGAACCTACAAACAATAAACTACAAACTACACAGGCATACACTGAATATATAAGTGATCCCAAAAAACCTGTTCCTTATACCAATGGTATTTACCGGCAGAGAACCAATGAGTACATGGTAGAAGATCAGCGTTTTACTTCGACACGTCCTGATGTTGTCGTTTTTGAAACAACTCCTTTTGAAAATGACCTTACAGTTACGGGGAGCATTTTAGCTGACCTTTTTGTAAGCACAACAGGAACCGATGCAGATTTTATTGTTAAGGTTATTGATGTATTACCTGATAATGAAATAACTCCACGTGGTTCGCCAAGAGGAACGTCGATGGCAGGATTTCAACGACTGGTAAGAGCAGAGGTAATGAGGGGAAAATTCAGGAACAGTTATGAAAAACCTGAACCTTTCTCCCCAAATAAAATAAGCGAAGTAAAATTTGCATTGAATGATGTGGCACATACTTTTAAGAAAGGACATAAAATAATGGTGCAGGTGCAAAGCAGTTGGTTTCCATTAGTTGACATCAATCCTCAAAAATTTATGCGTATACCTGATGCTGAAGAAAGTGATTTTATAAAAGTAACGATAAGGATTTATCATGATGGAATGCATAACTCCAAAATTGTTCTGACTGTTTTAAATAAATAATTATGAAAAAAGTCTTACTGTTAGCTGTCCTCTTTATTTCTCAATTATCCTTTTCTCAAACAATGAATAATATAAATATAGTGCCGCAGCCTGTGGAAATAAAAGTGCATTCTTCAGCACAATTTGCTATAACTAAAAACACTGGATTGGTTTTAGAAGGAAGTGGACTGGAGAAATCTGCAAATTTTTTTAATGATTATCTACAGCAGTTTTATGGATTTAAATTAAAAATTTCAAAAAAAAGTATAGGCAAAGATGAGATTATTTTTAATTATGAAAGAATGGATAATCCATTACCCGGCGCCTACACAATGCAGGTTAATAATAACAGCGTGTACATTGCAGGCGATAATGAAACAGGAGTTTTTTATGGCATTCAAACACTTCTTCAATTACTACCAATCCCTGATCAAAAACTACAAACTACAAACTACAAACTTTCTATTCCTCAACTAACAGTTAAAGATTATCCCCGGTTTGCTTACCGCGGTATGCACCTTGATGTCGGTCGTCATTTCTTCCCACCTTCTTTCATCAAAAAATATATTGATTATTTAGTATATCACAAATTCAATACTTTTCATTGGCATCTTACTGAAGACCAGGGATGGAGAATTGAAATAAAAAAATATCCTAAGCTAACCTCTGTAGGCGGATATAGGAATGGTACTATCATCGGTCGTAATCCCGGAAAAGGAAATGACAGCATCCGTTATGGGGGGTTTTATACACAGGAAGAAATAAAAGATATTGTAAAATATGCAGCAGACCGGTACATCACTATTATACCTGAAATTGAAATGCCGGGGCATTCATCTGCCGCTATTGCAGCGTATCCGCAACTAAGTTGTTTTCCCGACGAGCCAACAGTACCTGCAAAGAATACAGCATGGGCCGGGCCAAAAACTGGTAAGCAGGTACAACAGGGATGGGGAGTTTTTGAAGATGTATTTTGTCCATCAGAATTTACTTTTAATTTTTTAGAAGATGTACTTGATGAAGTAATGCAGTTATTCCCATCAAAATATATTCATGTCGGCGGCGATGAATGTCCTAAGGCTAACTGGAAGCGCTCTGATTTTTGCCAGCAATTAATTAAAGAAAAAGGATTGAAAGATGAACATGGCCTGCAGAGTTATTTCATTCAGAGGGTTGAAAAATATGTAAACAGCAAAGGAAGAAGTATTATTGGCTGGGATGAAATTTTAGAGGGAGTTCTTGCCCCCAACGCTACAGTGATGAGCTGGCGGGGCGAAAAGGGCGGTATTGAAGCTGCTCAACAAAAACACAATGTTATTATGACGCCTGAGCCCTATATGTATTTTAATTTCTCTCAAAGCACACATGAGGATTCACTCACATATGGGCAATACACACCTGTGGAAAAAGTATATAGCTATGAACCCATACCAAAAGGATTAAACCAAATGGAAGGAAAATATATTCTTGGTGCACAGGGAAATGTATGGAGTGAATATATCAACAATCCTAAAATTGCTGAGTACATGATCTTCCCCCGGATGAGCGCATTAAGTGAAGTTTTATGGAGCCCTAAAGAAAAAAGGAATTGGAATGATTTTGAAAAAAAACTATCAATGCTATTTATGCGATACGACCAATGGCGAGCTCAATACAGTAAAGCTTATTATGAGCTGCAACCTTCCATCTTACCGTCTCCAAATTATGATGGCATTTTTTGGAAGTTGGAAACTAAAAATAAAAACGGAAATATTATTTATGTGAAAGGACCTGCGCAAAGTGCAACTCATAATTATACATCACCAATTTTAATAACAGGTGGCAGAGAATATGGCGCAGCCCTTACACGCAAAGATCATACATTTATTACCAACTGGGTTTGGCAAAAATTTTCTTTTAACAAGGCAACAGGAAAAAAGATATCACTCAGAAATTCACCTGGTGGTAATTGGTTAGGTAGCGGAGCTTTTACATTAGTAAATGGCGTAATCACAGAAAATAAATTATCCCAATCAAAAGAATGGCTAGGCTTTCTCGGGAAAGATTTAGAAGCCGTTATTGACCTGGGTAAAGAAGTAAAAATTAGTATCATACGAATTAATGTTTTAAAACAAGAAAACAGCTGGATATATCTTCCGGCGTTTGTAGAGTTTTTTATTTCTGATGATGGAACAAATTTTACCTCTGTTGGCAAGCTTACACCTGATACAAATGGTATTTGGAAAGATGAAAGACGAATTGAACAAATGCTTAATAATATTTCAGCCAGGTATATAAAGGTGTTGGCAAGAAACTACGGCACCATTCCCGCAGGTAAACCCGGCGCAGGTACGTCTGCATGGGTTTTTGCAGATGAAATTGAAGTTGAATAAATAATAATTTTTAAAAATCTTAGTGAAACTTATAGAGATATGAAACAATTAATACAAATCTTCCTGTTCATAAGTTTTTCCACTTATAGTCCTGCACAAATAATTTATATAGAAAAAATAAGGGCGATTCCCCGGAATGAATCTTATACCACAAAAGATTCAACATTGGTATTTCCTGTTTTTAGAATAAAAAATAAAAAAGTTGAAAATAAGATCAATCAAAAACTACAAGATGATTTTAAAAAAGAAGGTCATATAGAAAAGCAGGAACATAATATAGGATCAATGCTAATAAAAGCATCAAAGGATGGATTGACAGATATGGATATTCAAGTAATTTATCAAACAAAAAAGATCATTTCTTTCTCTTTACAAAAAGGGGGAATGGGTGCATATCCTACTACATGGCAAACACAATATTGTTTCAATCTTGAAACAGGGAACTTAATTACATTGGATAGCCTAATTGACGAAACCCATAAAAAAGATTTTTTAAGGTCGGTTAAAAAGAAGCAGGGAACGAATATAAAATCAAACAAAAAAAAATTATTAAACCAATTGCATAAAAAAGAAATAGACAAAGAAACCTATCAATTGGCGATGGAAGCGATGAAGGATAATTGCTGGACCTATTATAACCCACAAAAATTTACCATTGATAGAACTACTTTAACAATAATCATTGACTGTGATTTTCCTCATGCCATTCTAACCTTATCTCCCGATAGTGATATTAAATTGCAGCTAAAAAGTATTAGTCAATATATTAATAAAAAATACCAATACTTACTGTAACTTATTTTTTGCTGATAACCATTTTTATTATTCACGCCACTAAGAATTACAATACAAAAACTTTTAAATAAATTTGAATAAACTCACTCTATGCGTCCACGGATTGATCTTACTGATTCATTAGAAAAAATTCCTGTAAAAATATTTCCTTCTCCAAAGGAAGGTTCAATATATGTTGCCAATGTAATTGCTGATCTTATAAAAGAAAAAGAAGCGAAAGGCAAGAAAAGTGTAATTGGTTTAGCAACAGGTTCGTCACCAAAAACTTTATATGCTGAACTGGTGCGTATGCACAAGCAGGAAGGGTTAAGCTTCAAAAATGTAATCACCTTTAATCTGGATCAATATTATCCGATGGAGGCAAATGCTTTGCAGAGCTATCATTATTTTATGCGCAAATATTTGTTTGAACAAACAGATATTGATCCCAGCAATTATTTTCTGCCGGATGGAATGCTTTCCAAAGAAAAAATAAAAGACCATGCATTAGAATATGAAAAAAAGATACAGCAAGCCGGAGGAATCGATCTGCAGATTTTGGGTATTGGTGTAAATGGCCATATAGGATTTAATGAACCGGGTTCTGCAGTTTATTCAAAAACAAGATTGATAACTTTAGATAATTCTACAAGGCTTGCCAACTCACATGAGTTTGGCAATGTTTCGCAGGTACCAAGAATGGCAATAACCATGGGTATAAGTACCATCATGAAATCAAAGAAAATTATTTTGATGGCATGGGGGCAAAATAAAGCACCTGTTATAAAAAAAGCAGTAGAAGATGATGATACTGAAGATGTGCCGGCTTCATT
Source organism: Chitinophagaceae bacterium (assembly GCA_050998315.1). Taxonomy (GTDB): domain Bacteria; phylum Bacteroidota; class Bacteroidia; order Chitinophagales; family Chitinophagaceae; genus Ginsengibacter. The sequence continues at coordinate 8,669 of JBPCQG010000259.1, read as the reverse complement.
GTTGCAGAATCATGATAACTGCACATTTATAATTGATGAAGCAGCAGCAAGTGAATTAACAAGATTTAAATCTCCATGGCTTACAGGCGAGTGTGAATGGACTCCAAAAATAGTTCGCAGTGCAGTTATTAGCCTTGCATTACAATTAAATAAACCGGTTTTAAGCTTAACCAATCACGATTACAATGAGCATGGATTAAGTGATCTGCTCACGGAAAGAGGAGATGCTTATGAAATAAACCTGGAAGTATATTATATGCTTCGTGATTCTATAACTGGTTGGCCTGGCGGCAAGCCCAATGCTTCCAATGCAACCCATCCTGAGCGAAGTGCTCCATTCCCAAAAAAAGTATTGATTTTTTCTCCACACCCTGATGATGATATAATAAGTATGGGCGGCACTTTCATGCGGTTACACGATCAGCAGCATGAGGTACATGTAGGATATCAAACAAGCGGAAACATTGCTGTAACAGATGAATTTGTAACACGCTTTATTGATTTTACAGTTGGCTTTGAAAATTTATTTGGTATAGATGATACAAAAAGCAAAAAGATACTGGATGATGCAATCGTATTTTTAAACACAAAAAGATCAAGTGAAAAAGACAGCGAAGAAATAAGAATTATAAAAGGGCTGATACGCCGTTGCGAAGCAAAGGCAGCATGCAAATATGTGGGTTTAAAAGATGAACAGATACATTTTATGAATCTTCCTTTTTATGAAACAGGAACTATTGAAAAAAACCCAATGACTGAAGAAGACATTCAAATAACAGTAGATCTGTTACGCGAAATAAAACCTCATCAAATATTTTGCGCCGGTGATCTGGCTGATCCTCATGGCACACATAAGGTTTGCCTTGACGTTGTTTTAGAAGCAATATCCAGAATAAAAGCAGATGGTGATGTATGGGTCAATAATTCATGGATATGGCTGTACAAAGGTGCATGGCAGGAATGGGATATTACAGAAATTGAAATGGCTATACCAATGAGCCCCGACCAGGTAAGAAAAAAACGCTATGGGATATTTATTCACCAGTCGCAAAAAGACAGTGTCCCATTCCAGGGAAGTGATAACAGGGAATTCTGGCAAAGAGCTGAAGAACGGAATGCGAATACAGCAAGACTTTATGGACAGCTGGGGCTAACACAATATGCAGCTATGGAGGCATTTGTAAGATGGAAATTGTGAATACCGGTTTATCCGTTATTAATAAGGAATTATTAGGATGAACTTTTTATATCTTACTCTAATACTTTTAACTCATTACTCATTGGTCATCGCTTATACTTTTTATTGAAACAACGGTACAGATTTTGTAAAGTGCTGAACAATGACATTACCTAAAACATTTGTAGCCGATACTAAATATATAAATGTAATTATTGAAACCCCAAAAGGAAGCCGTAATAAATATACATTTGATCCTGAAACAGAATTATTTAAACTTACCAAAATTCTCCCGGAGGGTTTAAATTTTCCACTGCATTTTGGTTTTATTCCAGGCACTAAAGGAGAAGATGGTGATCCATTAGATGTATTGGTATTGATGGATGAACCTTCATATCCCGGTAATCTTATTGAATGTAAAAGTACTCGGAGTAATTGAAGCTGAGCAAACAGAAAAGGATGGAGAAAATATGCGTAACGACAGATTAGTTGCTGCTGCAGTAGAATCACATCGTTATAAAGAGTTTAATAATATTACAAAGCTTGATAAATATTTATTAGATGAGATTATAAATTTTTTTATTACCTATAATAAAATGAGTAATAAAATTTTTAAACCTATTGGCAACAAAGGTTCACAAACTGCTATTCGTCTTATCAAAAAACAAATGGACAATGAGTGAGTTAATCTTTAAGCTCTTTGGTGAAGGAAAAGATTTGAACGCCTTACAAATGGGAGACCGTGCATTTGTAATGTTTTTTATCACACTGTTTCTCATCCGTTTGGCAGGCATGAGAGCTTTTGGACAAAAGTCAGCATTTGATACCATATTGTTATCATGTTAGGCGCTATCCTCAGCAGAGCTGTAACTGGAGCTTCAGCATTTTTTCCTACTGTTATTGCAGGTGCTGTATTAGCGGTTGTTCACCGGCTATTGGCATTGATAAGTGTTACAATGAAACCGTAGGTTCCATTGTAAAGGGAAGTAAAACGATTCTGTTTAAAAAATAATGTGATTAAAAAAAATATGAGGAACTGTTGCGTAAGCTTCAAAGACCTGCAGGAAGAAGTTCGTTTAATATCAATGAAACTACAATGGATAATGTTGAGGAAACTTTTATGGAGCGGTCAGGGAAAATAAGCATTATAAAAAACGGGAATAAATATTTCAATGAGATTCACTAATAAAGTGTGTCTGCACCCTATTACATTTGTTCATCATTCATCAAAAAATTATAACAATATCAACCTGCCGGTTTAAAACACTTTAGATGTTTTGGATCAATTAATATTCATCACTAATTTATGCGATTTAATTGCTCCGTAATTGCAATATTGTATCTTAGAAGCACCATAGGTAAAATCGAATTTCTACCTTTGTAAAATTCATGATGTTGTCTTAATTTAAAACAGGGTCCAAAATGAAAAGGAGAATCTTTATATTGAATTTGCTTATTACGTTTTCCTTTATTACTTTACCGGTTTTAGCTCAAGATACTGCAAACGCTGCATTTAATAACCTTCCACCTGAACCAGACGATAGCGGTTCTAAAATTGTTAGTCCCCTCTCCAGACTGGAATTTATTCTTTCCATTACTGTATTGGGGTTTGGTTTATTGATTATCCTTTTAGAAATTTTTCTGATAAAGACTAATAGAATCAGTTCTGAAGACTCAATAAAATTTATCGTAATTACATTAATAATTACCAGTACTCTTTTTTTAATTACAGCAGGTTATAGTAATGATCAAATTGCTCCCGCAGTAGGGCTTTTAGGAACCATTGCCGGATATTTATTAGGTAGAATTCAACATTCAAATCAACAGGAGAATAAAAATGAAAAAGATACTTAACGTTATTATATTATTTTTCTTAATAATTCCCTGCAAAGCACAACAAGCCGGAGAAAGAATTACAAGCACCCTGGTAATAATTTATAACAACTCCAATTCCAAAATATCTATTTTAATAGGAGTTCCAGCAGGAAAGATGGATACTTTTAATTTAAAAGAAAATGAAGTTTGGTATAGCCCAAATTATACTAAAGATCCTGTTATAAAAATTAAAACTCAAAGTCACGTTGTAAATTATCAATTAAGAATCGGCAACTCGTATATGATTTTTTGGAATAAGAAAAAGAAATATTGGGATATAACAAAAACTAAGAATAGAAAATGATGCAGTAAGTATCGCGTTGGCAATCGCAAGGTAATAGGTAAATTATCAACCCTAATTGTATCGGAAACAATGTACGCTTTCAGGTTTTGATTTCAGAAAAAAAATTATTTGGATCCGATATACCTCCAGAACAAATAGAGATACTCCAATCAAGGGTAAATTTTAAAATGCTTATTAGCGATGCACCGTTGTGGTAGATATGCTTTATGGAGAATAACTCCGTAAAATTTTGTTATCATAACTTCTTTGAAAAAAATAATCTCTATGGAACAGAAAGATTTTTTGAAAATTATTCCTGATCAGGAAACAGGTACGGAAATACAAGCTGAGGCTTCTGTTGATCTGGAAGATGGCAATGGTGCAATAATTTTTTACAATGCGGCAAAAGAGCGTTTGTTGAACGTTAACAAATGGCATCATGTAGCGGGAATCATCAGTGCTAAATTTCAGGCAATTGATAAAACAGGGAAGGAAGTGGGCAGAAATGTACAAAAAGGAGATTATTTGAGAGTGGATATTCCAGGTCCGGGCAGTGTTGAAGGTGACGGGTACGATTGGGTGATGATAGAAGAATTAAAAGAAATATCTGGTGGGGATGTACAAAGTATAGGGTTCCGTGTTCGCCCCGCAGCAAATCCATTGAGCGATAAAAATGATGTTGCTCATTTCTATGATGATGCAGCTACCAGTAATTTCATTGTAACACGGCAAGGAAATAAAGTTACAGCAAGCATAATTGATCGTAATATAAAACCTAACGAAAATACTTCAGCGTTCACAGACAAAGTTCGTGATATTGCTGTTGGTATTGGGGCCATTGGAGGCTTTTCAAAAATACAATGGAAAAATCTTGCAAACGGAATAGTTGAATTAAAAAAATAATTTTAATGTAACTACTTTGAAATCCCACCCGGCCTTATTTTTAAACGTCGCGTGATCCATGTTTACATTAATTTTTTATAAGAGGATCAAATGATTCTCTCCTGCATAAATTAAATTGAGTTTGTGTAAGTTCTTTAAATACTACATTCTTTTTCTTCATTAATGATTGTTGAAAATACCCGTAAACGTATTTACTCCACAATGCTAGGAATATAATTGCATCGCCTCTTTCTTTTTCGCTCTTCTTTTGCTGCATACCGAAAAAAAAGTACAAGAAGTGACCCCCCGGCTTCGCTCAGGAAAAATTCCACGATGCGTAATAGTAGCAATACAATTTGCTACAAAAAAATATCGCACATCTTTTATGTCTTTTTGTAAATGCGTTGGACACTTAATAAAATAAAATAGCTTTAAAATATATCAAATAGATTAAAGCTAGATTTTCGTGGAGCTAAAGGGAGCCCAATCGAACCCCTGATTTCACTTTTACAATTTATTTCGTCAATCAAGGTAGCATAGGACTTTTTTTTACACATGCCGGATGAGATCTTTGTAGGAAATGATTTTGTGCTTTATTTGCTTGCAGATAATTCATTCTCTACACATTCCTTATATCCCTGCTGAAATAATTTATGTAAGTAAATCTTGTCTTTTTGCTAATTTTCTTTCCTAACATCACTAACTATTCAATTTATTATCTGGTTTGAATACTATCATAAAAACCATGATCATTTATGTTGTCTTTAGTTTACTTATCATAACTAACTTATTATGATAATCTATAATTGGCATGTCCTCAGCAATTGATGATACAATTTTTGTGCAGTGGCTGTTTGCAATAAAAAATCTTTGTCTAAAAATGCTTTCATCATCATTATTTTAAAAAGCCAATTGTAATATAATTTTGTTTTTTGAAAACCCTATAATCTTACATTCTTATAAACCACTTTCTGTAATCAGTAATTAATTATGTTGTTATTTAAAAATTGTTTCATCCATTTTTCTGCAAGCATTGGCCATGCCTCAGCTGCAGGATTAACTTTTCGTAATCCATACCCATCACCGCCTTTTGGATACACATGCAATTCCATAGCAATTTTTGCCTCATGCAATGCATAAACAAAGCTTAACGGCAAACCAACAGCAGCATCATTGGCAACAAACAAAAACATCGGAGGTGTATTTTTATCAACTATTAATTCAGGGAACAACTTATACTCGAGCCCTCTAGAGAATGAGCCGGGATATATCAGTATTGCAAAATCAGGCCGGCACGATAATGAATCAGCAGCATCAATTGGCCGATAAGTAACCGGATCGTAAGAAGTGGCTGCACGTGCAGAAAGATTACCGCCAGCAGAAAATCCCATCACACCTATTTTAGTATTATCCAAATTCCATTTTGCAGCATTGCTTCGTATCAAACGCATGGCACGCTGAATATCCTGTAATGCTCCCTGCTGTTTTAGTGGCACACGATATTGCAATACGAACGCTGTAATACCAAGCTGATTAAGCCATGCAGCAACTTCTTCCCTTCAATATTTACTGCCAGATATTTATAGCCGCCGCCGGGGCATACAATTATTCCTGCATTCGTTTTTTGATTATCGTTTGGTAAATACACAGTAATAATGAGATCAGTAATGTCTGTTATCCGGATAACACTTCTGCTGGTATCATGATACAATCTTGCGGGGTGTTTCAGGCTATCTTCATCCGGTACTTTACCCGCCCATACATGAATTACTTCATTGCTTTGAGAAAACCGATTTGTTATTGTTAGAACAATAAAATAATTATTACCGGGTGTTTCATTAAAAATATTATTGATTATTTACTTAATTATTTACCCCATTTGATACGTTTAAACGATAGGATTTTTTAGTAACGTTTTCGCCTCTGATTTTTGAAAGTATTTTTCTAAGGCTGACAATGGTATTGGTGTATTCGGCTTCTGATGCTACATTCTTTTTTTCGTCTGGATCTTTTTGGTGATCGTACAATTCAACTGCAACTTCCTGAGCAGAGCTACTGTTACGCTGCCAGCTTGTAAACCTGTAACGATCTGTGCGTAATGAATAACCCATTATATCATTTCGCGGATATTGGCTCAGCGCAGCAGCTTTAAATTTTTTATCAGGAGAATTTAATAATGAAGAAAAGCTTTTTCCCTGCAAGTGTGCAGGCAATGGCAATCCTGCTTCCTCACATATTGTTGGATAAATATCTATAAACTCTACAAGTGAATTGGTGGTTTTACCTTTAGCTCTCATCTGCGGTGTGCTAACAATAAGCGGAGATCTTGTATCTATTTCAAAATTATCGTGCTTGCACCAGTTATTGTATTCTCCTAGTTTCCATCCATGATCTCCCCAAAAAACAATAATGGTATTTTTATCAAGACCGAGTTTTTTTAGCTCGTTCATTACTTTACCAAATTGCGCATCCACATAACTTACGCTGGCATAGTAACCATGAATTAATTCAGCAGCCTGGTTTTGCGAAAGCAGACCTTTCTTTGGTATTCCATCATAAGCCCGCAATTCACCAAAGTCACTTAAAGCAAATTTCGGTGCGTTTTGAGGAAGGCTGGTATCAGGTATAATAATATTATTACGATTGTAAAGGTTCCAATATTTTTTTGGCGCTGTAAATGGCAGGTGTGGTTTATGAAAGCCCACTGCTAAAAAGAAAGGCTGATCTTTTAATTTTCTTAATATCTGCACAGCGCTGTCTGCTATAATTCCATCTTTATATTTATTATCCGGTACATCAGCCATTTCTATTGCAGGGCCCCGTCCATTATTATATTTTGCTATCTCTACATTTTCATCAAGCACATATCCTCTTCCTGAATTCACATCCGGATTCCAAACGGGTACACTCCACGATGGAGCATCCTCAAGGCCAATAGGGCTAAAGCCAAAGTCCTGGTGAAATATTTTACCTAAGCCAATTGTATAATAACCGTTTTGCTTAAAGTATTGCGGTAAGGTAACTACATTGGGTATTGTTGTTCGAAAATGTGTTTCCAAATCATAAACACGGGTAGAGTCGGGTCGCAGGCCTGTAAGTACACTGGTTCGTGAGGGTGAGCATACAGCCTGCTGGCAATATGCCTTATTAAAAATTAATGAGGATTTAGAAAACTTATCAATCTCCGGTGAAAAAATATTGGTCTTGCCATAACATCCCAACTCCGGCCGCAGATCATCAACTATCACAAATAGTACATTGTATTTTTTATGCGCTGAGGTGTTTACATTCTTATGAATCGAATTGGAACATGATATAAATGTTCCGATTAATATTGCTGCACAAAATAAATTTCTTAGATTAATCATAGTAGTCAGATTGGTGATAATCCTGGTTTCATGATATTTAATTTTATTTTGATGAAGAAGAACACATATTAGTATTTAGATAAATGAGTTACTTGTTTATTTAATCACTTGGAGTTCCGTCATTAATTGTTGGCCAGTTATCTGCTCCCCACTTAATTTCATCCATCATTAAATAACGTCCTGCAGCGGGGTCTGAACGGAGCCTTGCATGATAAAATAAAAGGTATGGCGCTATGGGTGAATTGGTTACAATACTTTGGCATCCTGGTCCGTCAAAGCGACTATCACTTACAAGAACGGGGGCGCTTTTTTTAAGGTATGTACCGCCAATTGTGGCAGAACGGGCAACACCAACGGCATACTTATCAGTTCCGTAATTGTTCCCACTATAAAAAAGATAATAATAACCATTGCGATACATCATTGAAGGAGCTTCAATAACCAAACCTTCCCATGCCTGATCGTTTATTAAAATATTACCTGAAGAACCTACAAGAGATAAGCCATCCTGCGAAATCTCCTGCAGAACAATTTCTGTTTGCTGCGGCGGAGTTAAAGCGTTCTTATTTGTTTTCCATAAAATATAATTTTTGCTGTTGAAGGAATCACGGAAAAACGTTGGGTCTATCAGGCTAAAGTTGGGGTTGGATGCAAGCGGACTGCCTTTATCAGTAAATGGCCCTGCAGGAGTAGATGCAGTGGCCGCACCTATTTTAAACCAGCCGTCAGCTGCTTTTGTTGCATAATAGCAAACATATTTTCCATTTATGTAGTACACTTCAGGTGCCCAATAACTTCCGCCATTAACCCATGTAGGAAATTGACCTATAGGAAAAACACGAGTACCATTATCTGTCCAGGTAAAAAGGTTAGGCGACCACTTTATTGGCATTGCGCCGGTACTATTACCCGAAGTAAAATAACAGTAATAATTTCCGTTTGCTAATATAACACCGGGATCGGCGCCTAACGGACCAAGTGGATTGGGGTAATTGGTAACTGCCGGTATTGGAACCGGGCCGGGACTGTCCTTTTGTTTTTTACATGCTGTTGTTAATACTAAAAAGAGCACTATCACTGGTAA
>JBPCQG010000252.1:0-10502 GCA_050998315.1 Chitinophagaceae bacterium | reverse complement strand
GCCAAAAGTTATTACCATTCCAATATTTTTTAATTACCGAAAGAATCGTTTCTTATCTTGCATTTTAGTTTTATAATTCAAATTTAGCCCCTTTAGGGGTTGGGGTTTATGGATAAATTCATCGTTTCAGCAAGAAAGTACCGTCCGCAAAACTTTAATACAGTTGTAGGGCAATCTCATATTACCACTACACTAAAAAATGCTATCAGGAATAACCAACTTGCACATGCCTTCTTATTTTGCGGACCAAGAGGTGTTGGTAAAACAACCTGTGCAAGAATTCTTGCCAAAACAATTAATTGTGAAAACAGAACATCTGACGGAGAAGCCTGTAATGTTTGCAACTCCTGCGTTTCATTTGACCAGGGAACTTCTTTAAATATTCATGAGCTGGATGCGGCAAGTAATAATTCAGTTGATGACATTCGATCTTTGGTAGATCAGGTGCGGTTTGCACCACAGGCAGGGGCATACAAAGTATATATAGTAGATGAGGTTCACATGCTTAGCTCATCGGCTTTTAATGCATTTTTAAAAACGCTGGAAGAACCGCCACCTTATGCCATTTTTATTTTGGCAACTACTGAGAAGCATAAGATAATTCCCACCATTCTTTCCCGTTGCCAGATATTCGATTTTAAACGCATTACCAATCATGATACAGTAGAACACCTTCAGGAAATTTGTGAGAAAGAAGGAATAAAAGATGATAAGGCAGCCCTTCATGTTATCGCACAAAAAAGCGAAGGCTGTTTAAGAGATGCATTGAGCATTCTTGATAAGATTGTAAGCTTTACTAATGGAGAATTAAATTATGCAAACACTTTAGAGCATCTTAATATTCTTGATGAAGATTATTATTTTAAACTTATTGATTGTATGCAGCAGCAAAATATAAGCGATGCAATTTTAATGTATGATGAAATTAATAGAAAAGGTTTTGAAGGCGATTTAGTTCTAAATGGATTCGCTGAGTTTTTAAGGAATGTTCTTGTAAGCAAAGACCCAAAGGTTGCTGTGCTTTTAGAGGTTGCTGAAAACTTTAAACCAAAATATCTTGAGACAGCTGGGAAAATACATCCTGCATGGCTGATAAGCGCTTTAAACGTTTTAAGTGAAGCTGAAATAACTTATAAGCAGGCACGCAATAAAAAGTTGCATGTTGAACTTTCATTAATAAAACTTTGTTATCTGCAACAGGCTATTGAGCTTGTGAATGATGATAATGGTGTAAATAAAAAAAAACGGGTTGAATCAGTAAAAGCTATTGCTTTTAAAACCATCTCGCCTATTGAATTGAAAGAAAAACCTCGAGGCAAGCTGCAAGATTCAAGGTACAAGCCACAAGAAAGTAACGAAGCTAATGGTGCCACCTCACCTTTAGGGGATGAGGATGAAGCAAAACTTATAATTGAAACTGATATAAAAACTCTGGCTACCAAAGCGGTTGCTGATAATACCAGAGTTGCAAATGGTTCGCCGAAAATTGGCGCTTTAGAAAAAATAAGAAAGGAAGTAGCAAGCCGACATCAATCGAATGCGAATGCTATCAAAGAACTTAATGAGGAAGAATTATATATTGCCTGGGGGCTGTACATTGAGAAACTTCAAAAGAAAAACAACCCATCAGCGGTTAGTAATTTCAAATCATCAGTTTTAAAAATTGCAGACCCGAACTGCATTGAAATAATCACAGAGAGTAAAATTCATCAAAGCTTTATTGAAACTGAACGGGCGGCTTTAATTGAACCTCTTCAAAATCATTTTAATAACCGTGTGCTTTCCTATAAAGTTATTGTGGTGGATACCGGGGATGAAAAGCCTGTAGAAGAACATCTTAGCACCAAACAGCAATACCTTAAAATGATAGAACAATATCCTTTAGTAAAAGAATTAAAAGACAAATTGAAACTGGAACTGGATTATTAAAGCCCTCTCCAAATCTCCCCCAAGGGGAGACTTAATCATTCGGCTTGCTACTTTATTTATTTAGCCAATTTGCACTAATTTCGATTTAATACTAATAAACAAATTAACCAATAAACTAATAAACAGAATGGCTGAAGTTATCAGAATGCCAAGGATGAGTGATACAATGACCGAAGGCGTAATTGTAGAATGGCATAAAAAAGTGGGCGACAAAGTAAAGCCCGGCGATTTGCTGGCTGAAGTGGAAACTGATAAAGCCACGATGGAACTGGAAAGTTATAATGAAGGAACACTATTATATATTGGTGTTGAAAAAGGAAAGTCTGTAGTAGTTGAAGGGGTGCTGGCAGTGGTTGGTAATGAAGGGGAAGATTACAAAGGACTACTGGATGGCGAAAAAAAGCCTGAAGCAAAAAAAGAAGATACTCCTGCATCGAAAGAAAATGAAACCCTTCGGCAAGCTCAGGATGACAAGCCTGAAAACAAAAAAGAAGAAGGTGCAACAAAAGAAGAAAAGAATATACAAAATTCAAGTATTTCGCAAGTCTCCTCCACCGGAGGAGATTTAGAGGAGGCAGGAAGAATAAAAGCCTCTCCTCTTGCAAAAAAATTAGCAGCAGATAAAGGCATAGATATTTCCAAAGTAAACGGCAGTGGCGATGGCGGAAGGATTGTAAAAAAAGATGTTGATAGTTATAAACCAACGGACGATAAACAACAGGCGACAGAAAGTAAACAACCAGGTCAACAAAAAGCAGTGCAACCTTTTGCACAAACCGGGCAGGAAGGTTACCAGGATATGCAACTTACCCAAATGCGTAAAACGATTGCACGCCGCTTAAGCGAAAGCAATTTTACGTCTCCGCATTTTTTTCTCACTATGGAAATAAATATGGAGAATGCAATTGCTTCAAGAACCAGTATAAATGAAATAAGCCCCGTTAAAATATCTTTTAATGATATGGTGATAAAAGCTGCAGCAATGGCATTGCGACAGCATCCTGCAGTTAACAGCAGCTGGATGCCCGCCCGTGCCGGTACGGACGGGGGCGATTTCATTCGGCAGAATAATCATATACATATCGGTTCTGCAATTGCATTACCCGAAGGATTGATAGTTCCTGTTATCCGTTTTGCAGATCAAAAATCTCTTTCTCAAATTGCTGCAGATGCAAAGGATCTGTACGATAAGGCAAGAAATAAAAAGATACAGCCACAGGATTTTACCGGCAATACTTTCACTGTTTCTAATTTAGGAATGATGGACATTGAAGAATTCACCGCCATCATCAATCCGCCTGACAGCGCTATCTTAGCTGTTGGAAGAATCAAAGAAACTGTTGTGAAAAAAAGTGAAGGCTTTGGAACTGCCAACTTTATGAAAGTCACTTTAAGCTGCGATCACAGAAGCGTTGATGGTGCCGTAGGCGCTGCTTTCCTGCAAACGTTTAAGAAGTTTCTTGAAAATCCTGTAACGATGTTGGTTTAAATTTGATATTAGACTATAATTAATTCTTCTGTTAGTTCATCGTGCAAAGGATGTAACAAAGAATTATAATAAATATCAAGTGGGTGCAATTGTACATCAGCATCTTTGCCCCAACGAAGTTCTCCATCTTCAATTTTAAACTTTTTAAATTCAGAAGGTTTATTCCATTTTTTATAATAGCCTTTCAGTGTATTAAAAAAGGAGCGAAAGTCAATTGTCCGGTATTCTTTATTCGTAAAAAAAATCTTTAATACAAATGGTTCCAGTAAGACAGCATCTGCAATCTTTATATTTTTCTTTTTTATTACTTCGGCTTTTACGGGCTGATTGTAATACATTATTTTGTCCCATTTTTCCTTAATTTTCTTTTCCTATAGCTTGACAAAGATAGCAACCTCTTTACATTCAGCGTTAGTTAAAGGTTTATACCCCCTTATTCTTTTAAAAACTATTTTTAGTTCATGATCTATCCATACCAATTCTGCTTTAACCTGCCTGTCCTGTTTAAAAATATGAATATGAAGAGGCAAATGGTCGTTTGTATAGATGTAAATATTGAAATTTAAGTATTGGTAAATTTTAGGCATACACAAATTTATACTAACAGTCGGCCAACTGTATATACATTTTATTATTTTTAACTCATAAATAATATTTTATGCAACTGGGTAATGCACTAAACTGGTTTGAAATTCCTGTTACAGATTTTGACAGGGCTAAAAAATTTTACGAAAACATTTTTGATTATCAAATGCCTGAGAATATGATGGGCAAAGTTCGGATGGGGTTCTTTTTATACGACTTTCAGAACGGTAAGGTTGGCGGAGCAATTTGCAAAAGCGAAATGCATAAACCTTCGCAGGAAGGGAGCCTCGTGTATTTAAACTGCCAGCCCGATCTTCAACCGGTACTAGACAGAGTAGAGAACGCAGGTGGTAAAATTCTTCAGCAAAAAACAAAAATCTCTGAAGAACAAAATCTTGGATTTTGGGCATTAACAACAGATACAGAAGGAAATAATGTAGCGCTGCATTCCATGGAATAGAAAAAGTTTAATTTTAAAAGTGAATACAACGCTACGGTCTACTTTACAACTTCTCCGTTTTCATTTTTCATTTTTTTTAATGCCTGTTTACTGGTTTGCACTAAGCCAGGTAAACAAAATAAACTGGAATGATGCAATTTTAGTATTCATCATACTACACATAATGGTATACCCCGCAAGTAATGGCTACAACAGTTATATGGATAGAGATACCGGTAGTATCGGCGGCATAAAACATCCTTTACAACCTACAAGGGAATTATTTTATGTAACAATAATGATGGATTTGCTTGCAATTGCACTGGGTTTTTTAATAACTCCGGTTTTCGCTTTAGGGATTTTATTATACATTCTTGCATCAAGATGTTACAGTTATAGAAAGATCAGGTTAAAAAAATATCCGGTTATTGGATATCTGACAGTAATAATTTTCCAGGGAGGCGTTACATTTTTTTTAGTCTATCATGGCAGCGAAAGCAACCACACAACTAATGTTCCCGTAATAGCTGTGATAGCTGCAAGTTTACTGATCGGAGGCTTTTATCCGCTAACACAAATCTACCAGCATAAAGATGATCTGAAAGATGGTGTACAAACTATCAGTTATAAATTAGGATATAAAGGGACTTTTATTTTTACTGGCATCGTATATACCTTAGCTTTTTGTATGCTAGGATTACAATTCTTTTCAAACCTTGAATGGAACCATTTCCTGATACTTCAAATCTTTATGCTACCGGTACTCGTATATTTTTTTTTATGGTTCCGCAAAGTGTTAGTAAATACAAAAGAAGCTAATTTTAATAACACCATGCAAATGAATTTGTTAGCTTCTACCTGCACAAATGCAGGATTCGTCACCCTTTTAATATTACGACTCATTGAGTAAGATAGTCTCTATAGCAACGGCAGTTCCTCCATATAAACACGAGCAGGAAAGCATCCTCAAGTTTACGCAGAATGTATATGCAATGAGTGAAGTAGATAAAAGAAAAATGAAATTTCTTTATCATCAAAGCGGTATTAATACAAGATATTCTGTATTGCCCGATTACGGCTTGCAGGCAAATGATTGGACCTTTTATCCTGCAACCGAAAACATTGAGCCCTTTCCCAACATTGAATTAAGAATGAAATGGTTTAACAAAGCTGCTCCGAAGCTCTCTGTTTCTGCTATAGAAAATTGCATAAATAGTAAAATAAATAAAGATGAGATAACACATCTTATTACAGTTACATGTACCGGTATGAGCGCCCCGGGGTTGGACCTTCAGATAATGGAGTTAATGGATTTACCTAACAATATCTTCAGAACATCTGTGAATTTTATGGGATGCTACGCGGCTATTCATGCACTTAAATTATCGGATTCATTTTGTAAAAATGATTCTAAAGCGAAAGTGCTGGTAGTTTGTACAGAGCTTTGTACACTTCATTTTCAAAAAGAGAATTCAACTGATAATATTACATCCAGCTTATTATTTGGTGATGGATCAGCAGCAGCTTTAGTTACACATGATGATAATAAAATGGATGGCTTGCGAATAAAAGATTTTTATTCTGAAGTCGCCTTCAACGGCAAGAAGGATATGAGCTGGGAATTATCTTCTTCAGGATTTCTTATGACGCTTTCGGGTTATATCCCCGATCTTATTGAAGAAGATTTTAATTCATTAACTGAAAATGCATTGCGGCATGCTTGTTATAATAAAGAAGATATAACGCATTGGTGTATTCACCCAGGTGGTAAAAAGATATTAAGCTCCATTCAAAAAAGTATTGATATTCCAGCCGAAGCTTTGCAACATTCATACAACGTATTAAGAGATTATGGAAATATGTCCTCGCCTACTATCTTGTTTGTGTTGAAAGAGATCATGGATGAGTTAAAAAGCTCTCAGCATAAAAAAGCAAACATTTTAGGCGCAGCCTTCGGTCCCGGTCTTACACTTGAGACATTCATATTATCTCATGATTGATTTTCACCAACGTTCATCCCAAAAAGAATTATTAGACAAGGACGATATTCCTTTTGAGGATATCCAACAGAACATGAAAGAACTGGATGTTATTAATACCCGTCTTGGCGGACATGTGATCACTTTAGAAGGATTTAAAAAATTAGCAGGACAAAGAAAAGATATATCAGTATGCGAAATTGGCTGTGGCGGCGGAGACAACCTAAATGCTATTTACAGGTACTGTAGTAAAAAACATATCCAGGCAAAATATACGGGAATCGATATAAATGCCGATTGCATTGCTTATGCAAAAGTAAATTCAGCAGGTCCTGGTGAGAGCTTTATTATTTCTGATTATAAAAATGTTGATTTTGGAAATGACAACCCGGATATAATTTTCGCTTCACTATTTTGCCATCATTTTACCGATGCAGAATTAATTACAATGATGCGATGGATGAAAGTAAATGCAAAACATGGGTTTTTTATTAATGATCTCCAGAGACATTTGATTGCATATTACTTTATTAAACTTGCCACAAAACTTTTTTCTAAATCATATCTTGTAAAAAACGATGCACCCCTTTCTGTTTTAAGAGGATTTAAGAAAATTGAGTGGAAGAACATTTTTAATAAAGCGGGAATTACAAATTATACTCTTCAATGGAAATGGGCATTCAGGCACTTAATAGTAGTACCAAATGAACAATGACCAATTATATGATGTTAGTATCATTGGTGGCGGACTTGCCGGGCTGTCTTTATCAATTCAATTAGCAAAGGCAGACTACAATGTTATTTTATTTGAAAAAGAGAAATATCCATTTCATAAAGTTTGCGGGGAATATATAAGCCTGGAAAGTTGGGATTTTATTTCAAATCTTGGATTGAATTTGGAGGAATTGAAATTACCCATCATAAAAAAATTAATAGTTTCTTCGCCCAACGGAAAATTTATTGAACAGAAATTGCCTTTAGGAGGCTTTGGCATAAGCAGGTATAAATTGGATGGCGAATTAAGTAAAATCGCAAAGCAAGCAGGAGTAAATATTCATGAAGAAACAAAAGTGAATGAGATAGTTTTTAAAGACGAGTTATTTATTATTTCAACTTCAGCGTTTAATATTCAATCAAAAATTGCAGCAGGCACATTTGGTAAGAGAAGTAATATTGATATAAAATGGTCGAGGGATTTTATTCAAAAAAAAAATAATAAGCTTAATAACTATATTGGCATTAAGTATCATGTAAAAACAGATTGGCCGGCAGATACAATTGCCCTTCATAATTTTAAAGATGGGTATTGCGGCATTTCCAAAATAGAAGATAATAATTATTGTCTTTGCTATCTTACTACTGCAAAGAATTTAAAAGCAAATAATAATTCCATCGCTGAAATGGAAAAAAATGTTCTCCTAAAAAACCCATTTCTAAAACCTATATTTTCCTCGGCTCGCTTTTTACCCGGATTTCCAGTTACCATTTCACAAATAAGTTTTGATAAAAAATCACAGGTTGAAAATCATGTGTTGATGATAGGTGATGCATCAGGCATGATAACCCCGCTTTGCGGTAATGGCATGAGTATGGCACTTCATGGAAGCAAGATCGCATTTCAATGCATCGATAGGTTTTTGCAAAAGAAGATAAGCAGAAAAGAAATGGAAGATAAATATGCTGAAGAATGGAAAAGCCAATTTGGCGGCAGGCTACGTATGGGAAGAATAATACAACGCCTTTTTGGTAAGGAGTTCACTACGAATCTATTTATTTCTGCACTGAAACCATTTCCTTTAGTTATCCGCAGGCTAATAAGATCAACGCATGGAAAGCCATTTAGTAATTTTGCATTATGGATCAGCCTATCGTTTTATTTGATGGGGTTTGTAATTTATGCAATGGCGCTGTTCAATTTATAATCAGGCATGATAAAAATGAAAAATTTTTATTCGCATCTCTTCAGTCTGAAATAGGAAAAAGAATTCTTTCCAGCAATAATTTATCCCGGGACGACCTTAAAACTTTTCTTTTAATAGAAGATGAAAGAGTCTTTACAAAATCTACAGCAGCTTTAAGGGTGATAAAACAATTAAACGGGTTTATATCCATATTATATACATTTAATGTAATACCTAAATTTATTCGCGATAGTATTTATGATATGGTTGCAAGAAACAGGTATAACTGGTTTGGGAAAAAAGATGAATGCATGATACCTACACCGCAATTAAAGGCAAGATTTTTGAGTTAATATTTCGACAAGCTCAATATGACAAATTCAATGGCAAATAAAAAAACTTTGGTACTGGGTGCATCACAAAATCCTGAACGTTACAGCTACCTCGCTGTAAATAAATTATCGCGATTTCACCATCCCGTAATAGCTATTGGTAAAAGAAAAGGTAAAGCAGGGGAAGTTGAAATTGATACGGAACAAAAACCCATAACAGGTATAGATACTGTTACACTATATCTTAATCCGAAAAATCAAAAACCATTTTACGATTATATTCTTTCATTAAAACCTAAAAGAATAATATTTAATCCGGGTGCTGAAAACGATGAGCTTTCTAAGCTTGCAGAACAAAACGGCATTAAGGTTATGGAAGCATGTACATTGGTTTTACTAAGTACCGGGCAGTATTAATACCTGGTATTTTTTCTCGTCGATTTTCTGCTTTTTTTTTACCCTCATTTACAATTTTTTACAGAGAGAGGCGTTTAATATTTGTCCGGTATTTTTTTTTGAAGAACCAAAAGCTCCAAACTATGAAACGCATTTTTAAAGCAATATTGCTTTTTACTTTGCTCATTTCCTTTACCAGCATAAAAGCCCAGGTTGTTACCGAAAGAAGACCACAGCTATTTGCAGCATTTTCCAAAACCATTAATTTTCCTAAAACAGAATTAGAAAAAATATTTATTTCCTCTGAAGGCAGAACTATAAAACTATCACTTGGTGAAAATGTTAGCTTTACAGGCGTTATTACTTCGTCAATTCAGCGCTATCAAAATCTGCAAAGCGTAGTTATAAAATTAAATAATCTGGATAATACCATTTTAGGTATTTCAAAAAGAATCAACGACGACAAATCCATTACATACATTGGTAGAATAATAAATACAAAATATGCAGATGCTTTTGAATTAAAGACTGATGCAGCAGGAAATTATTTTATAAACAAAATTAAAACAGCTGACTTGATTGAAGATCACGAATAAACGATCTTCTATTTTATAAAACCTATATCCAAATCTTTTGAAAGCCACGAACATCAATAAATCCTATACGCTTATGGTATTGTGGGCATTACTAACCTCACTAAATGCTATAAGTTTACCTAAGCTCAGTAGCTTACCTTCAGCTCAGGCTACAATATTTTTGGACTTTGACGGACACCGGGTTGTATCATCAGTATGGAATAGTGGTAACTCTTTGGTGTGTGCAGCATCCGGATTAGCCGATGCAGATATTACGCAGGTTTACAATAGGGTGGCTGAAGATTACAGGCCATTTAATATCAATATTACGACTGACTCTGCAGCATTTTTAGCGGCACCTCTTACCAAAAGAATGAGAATAATTATAACACCTACCAGCGGCTGGTTCACAGGTGTGGGTGGTGTATCATACACAGGTTCATTTACCTGGGGCGATGATACTCCGGGATTTGTATTTACTGACCGTCTCGGCAATAATCCAAAATTAGTTGGTGAATGTTGTACTCACGAAAGCGGGCATACAGTAGGTTTGTCTCATCAGTCCTCTTATAGTAATACCTGCACTTTGTTAAGTACATACAACTCTGGCGTAGGTACAGGAGAGATAGGTTGGGCGCCGGTAATGGGAAACAGCTATTATAAAAATTTAACGGGATGGAATAACGGGCCTACACCAAATGGTTGTAATGCGGCACAGGACAACCTTTCAATTATAACTACACAAAACGGGTTTACATATAGAACTGATGATCATAGTGATGAAGCGGATCACAATTCTACTTTGGTTTCGTTTGTCAACCAGTCGTTCTCAACATCAGGAATAATAACTACCACTGCGGATAAGGATGTTTTTAAG